>DAOSWV010000029.1 GCA_035380125.1 Oscillospiraceae bacterium | reverse complement strand
GCTACTCTTTTTTTCCTCCTCCCTTTTGTAACACATCAATTGTAATCCTACAAAAAGGCGAAACGGCGCACGAAAGCAAATTTTGAAACCGCTAATAAAAATATTAAACTCGTAAATAAAAATATATAAATATATTGACAAAATAATAAAAATGATGTATACTGTCTTTGTACCTGAAGATAGGGGGTCTTCCATTTTGAAAAAGACACTTTACAGCTTAATGCTCTCGGACGACGTCGTGCGCGAAGTCGATCTGATGGCCCATCAAACCGGCACAAACCGTTCCAATCTCGTCAATCAGATATTGGCCGAGTATTTTTCGGTCACCACCTCGGAGCGCCGGGTCGGCGATATCTTCCGCGCTATCGAAGAACTGGTTGCGCCGTCGCCGGAACTGGTGCCGTTCTTCGCGCCGAACGCATTCACGATGTCGCTCAAATCCAGTTTGGCCTATAAATACCGGCCGACCATCAAATACGAGGTCGCTTTATACCGTTCGGGGCAGGATTCGCTGGGCGAACTCTCGGTGATTTTCCGCACCCAATCTGCGGCACTGATCGACGCAATGGCCGACTTTTTCCGGCTTTGGAAGCACATTGAGGACGAAACGCTGCCCGAACCGGTCGATTGCGCGCTCTATGACGGGCGGTTTGTCCGGGCTATCGGCGTGCCGCAGGGCAGGGACTGCTCCTGTGACGACATTGCGGGCGTGATCTCGGAGTATATCAAGTTGCTCGACCGATTGTTAAAGGGTTATCTTTCCGGAGAGCTAAGCGCGAAAGCCGTGGAAAAAGAGTACAGAAGCGATTTTGCAAAACGGGCAATCATTATTTAAATCAATTTCCTGACAGCAGGGAGGAATCAACATGAACACCAATAACTATACGCAAAAAACCATTGAGACCATCAATGCGGCACAGGGCATGGCGCAGGAAAACGGCAATCCGTACCTGATGCCCGAGCATCTGCTGTATGCATTGATTGATCAAGACGGTGGGTTGATCGGTTCGCTGTTTACCAAGATGGGCGTTGACTGCGACGCTTTGCTTGGCGAACTCGACACCATGATCGGTGCGCTGCCAAAGGTCTCGAGCGGCAGCGGTGAGGTCTACGCCTCCGCCGAGACCGGAAAAGTGCTTCGGTTTGCCGAAAAGGTCGCCGAGAAGATGCACGACGAATACGTCTCGGTCGAGCATCTGGCGCTCGGATTGTTCTCCGAGGGCACGCCGCAGATTAAAAAGCTTTTTGCGCAGCACAATATCACCAAAGAGCGCTTCAACGAGGAGCTTTCAAAAGTGAAAACCGCACCCGTGACTTCGGATAATCCGGAAGGCACCTATGAAGCGCTGAAAAAATACGGCATCGATCTGGTCGAACGGGCGAAAAAGCAGGAACTCGACCCGGTCATCGGCAGGGATGCCGAAATCCGCAATGTCGTTCGGATTCTGTCGCGTAAAACCAAGAACAACCCGGTGCTGATCGGCGAACCCGGCGTCGGCAAAACCGCCATCGCCGAGGGACTTGCCCAGCGTATTGTGCGCGGCGACGTACCCGAGGGACTCAAGGATAAAACGATATTCGCGCTCGACATGGGCGCGCTGATCGCGGGCGCAAAATACCGCGGCGAATTTGAAGAGCGGCTCAAAGCCGTGCTGAACGAAGTCAAGCAGGCCGAGGGCAAAATCATCATGTTCATCGACGAGCTGCACACCATCGTCGGCGCGGGCAAGACCGAGGGCAGCATGGACGCGGGCAATCTGCTCAAACCGATGCTGGCGCGCGGCGAACTGCACTGTATCGGTGCGACCACCCTCGACGAATACCGAAAATATATCGAAAAAGATGCGGCTTTGGAGCGGCGTTTTCAACCGGTCATGGTTGACGAGCCGACGGTCGAAGACACCATCTCGATCTTGCGCGGTCTGAAAGAACGCTACGAGATCTACCACGGCGTGCGCATCCACGACAACGCTTTGGTGGCCGCCGCGACCCTTTCGCACCGCTATATCACCGACCGTTTTCTGCCGGACAAAGCCATTGACCTCGTCGACGAGGCCTGCGCGCTGATCCGCACCGAGATCGATTCGATGCCGTCCGAACTCGACGACCTGCGCCGCCGCATCATGCAGCTCGAGATCGAGGAGATGGCGCTGAAAAAAGAGGATGACCAACTCTCGCGCGACCGGCTTTCCAAGCTGACCGCCGAACTGGCCGAACAAAAAGACCAGTTCAACGCCATGAAGGCGCGCTGGGAATCCGAGAAAAACAGCGTCGACAAGGTTAAAGATATCAAAGCCAAAATCGAGCAGCTGCACGGTGAAATTGAGCAGGCGCAGGTCAATTTGGAATACGAAAAAGCCGCAAAGCTGAAATACTCCGACCTGCCCGCACTGGAAAAGCAGCTCGACGAAGCCGTCGCGGCCAGTGAAAAACGCACCGGCGGCAACGAACTGGTGCACGACACCGTCACCGAAGAGGAGATCGCGGGCATCGTGGCCAAATGGACCGGAATTCCGGTCTCTAAACTCATGGAGGGCGAGCGCGAAAAACTGCTGCACCTCGACGAGATCATTCATAAACGTGTGATCGGGCAGGACGAAGCCGTCAAACTGGTCACCGAGGCGATTCTGCGCTCACGCGCAGGCATCGCCGACCCGAACCGCCCGATCGGCAGTTTTCTGTTCTTGGGTCCGACCGGTGTCGGCAAGACCGAACTCGCCAAATCGCTGGCCGAGTGCCTGTTCGACGACGAACACAACCTCGTGCGCATCGATATGACCGAATACATGGAGAAGTTCTCCGTCTCGCGGCTGATCGGCGCGCCTCCGGGCTACGTCGGCTACGACGAGGGCGGACAGCTGACCGAAGCGGTGCGCCGCAAGCCGTACAGCGTCGTGCTGTTCGATGAGGTCGAAAAGGCGCATCCGGACGTGTTCAATATCCTGCTGCAAATTCTCGATGACGGCCGCATTACCGACAGTCAGGGCCGTACGGTTGACTTTAAGAATACGATTGTGATTCTGACTTCGAATCTGGGCAGCCAGTATCTGCTTGAGGGCATCACACCTGACGGCGAGATCACCGAAGAAGCACAAACAGCGGTTATGAATGAGGTGAAAAACGCTTTCCGCCCCGAATTTCTGAACCGGCTGGATGAGATCATTCTGTTCAAGCCGTTGACGAAAGCCAACCTGACCGGCATCATCGACATTCTGACCGAGAGTTTGAAAAAGCGGCTTGCAGAAAAGACGCTGGGTCTCGAGATCACAGACGCGGCCAAGAACTTCATCATCGACAAGGGATTCGACCCGTTCTACGGCGCAAGGCCGCTGAAACGGTATCTGCAGAGCGCGGCCGAAACGCTGATCGCCAAAGAGATTTTGCGCGGCGACATCTCTGCCGGCAGCACATTGGTGCTCGACGTCAAAGACGGCGAGCTGGTCTGCACAAAGAAATAAAACACATAAAAGCGCGGAGCCTGTCGGTTCCGCGCTTTTTGCATATTGCTTTTTATCGGCGGCTGTGTTATCCTTGATGGCGAATTTACTCGAAAAGAGGATATCACATGAACGACAACTGCGATCTTGCAAAACTCACTGATTCCGTCAGCCAAAACGCGGTCAGCGCCTGGCCGTACGATAAATACCCCGACATGCCCCGCTTGACGGCACATTCGGTGATTGCGCTGCTCGAAACCGACGGCCCCGGTGTCGTAACATGTATTCACGCCACGCGGTTTATGCCGCGCGGTGGGCTTGATTTTAACAAAGAACCGGCAAATGAATTGATCGTGCGCGTTTTTTATGATAATGAGACCGTGCCGTCCATCGAGATGCCGTGGCATGATTTTGTATTTGACTTGGGCGCAAAGAGCAATTTTTTCAGTTTGGGCTGTGTGTCCAAAGTTCACCGCGCCAACAACTTCCGGCTGCCGATGCCGTTTCGAAAACACATCAGAATCACACTTCAAAACCCCACGGACAGAGACATGACGGGCTATGCCGATGTACAGTGGGATCGTTTATCCGAATTCCCCGACGATATGGGGTATCTGTATGCCGAATACCGCTCCGGTGCGCTCAACATTCCGTTTGCCTCGGTTGAACTCTGCAACATCAAAGGGCAGGGGAAGGTTGTCGGTCAGTGGCTGCTGCTCACGGCTGATGACCCGATTTGCAAAAACGGCGAATTGTTATGCGAGGCCAATAACGAATTTTACCTCGACGGCGCATCCGTTCCGTCTTTGGAATACCTCGGTACCGAGGATTTATACGGGTTTTCATGGGGCTTTGAACAGTTGGAGAGCGACGGGGTCTGTGCCATTTTGCGCAAAGAAGAGACGAAAAACGGCGGTTCGGTCATCGGGCTGGCCCGCATGCGTACCGCCGATGCGATCTCGTTTCAAAAAAGCTGCCGGTATATATTCACTTACGAGCATGAGATCAATCCCGCGCTGCCGTCGCTCAATCCCAATATCAAACGCGCACTCGACCAAAACGACGTAAAAGCATCCTTCGAAAGCTGCGTTTATTATTATAAAAAGTAGGGAACGGTCTTGACCGTTCCTCTTTTCGTTTTTATGATGTTCAATATTTTGACGGAATGGTCAAGACCATTCCCTACAGGATGAACGTCCTGAGCGCTTCCACGCTCTCCGCAATATAAGTCGCGCCGGCTTTTTCAAACTCCTCGCGGCTGCCGTAGCCGTACAACACGCCGATGGAGTCCATACCGAACACCTTTGCGCCCAAAACATCATGCTCGCGGTCACCGACCATCACGCATTCGGACATGGTAACCGGCCCGATGTTGTTCAACGCATATTCGATGACCTCGCTTTTCAGGGTTCGGGTCTCGTCGAGGTTCGCGCCTGCGATAAAAGTGAAATACTGCGCCAGATCAAAACGCTCCAAAATCCGTTTGGCAAAAACCTCGGGCTTGGAGGTTGCAACCACCAGCGTTTTTCCGGCGGCTTTCAGATCGGCCAAAAGCGTGTTGATACCTTCATAAGGCACATTTTCGAAAATGCCCTTGTCCTGAAAATATTCGCGAAAATATCCGATCGCAACGTCGGTCTGTTCCCGTGAGAGTCCGTAAAATTTCATAAACGACTCGATGAGCGGCGGGCCGACGAACGGGTAGAGTTCCCGGTTATCCTCAACATGAATTTCGAACTGTTCCAATGCGACTTTGACCGAATTGGTGATGCCCAACCCCGGGTCGGTCAGCGTGCCGTCAAGGTCGAATAAAACAGTTTTGTATGGTTTCATATTTTTGTTTCCTAACCGGAGCACATGAATGCGCTCATATGTTAATATTAGATATAATGTAGGGGCGGATATCATCCGCCCGCATATAATATTCGCTGTTTATGAATTTACGATATCAATAGGTTCAGTTTCACGTTTGAGAGCGGCGTCGCGCCGCTGGGCGGATATTATCCGCCCCTACATTTTCAAAAAGCGGCGACGGCAGAATTGTCGTCACCGCTTTTAAAATTCATTTGAATTGGGTTAATTACATTTTGCCTTCGCAGATCTGAAGAGCAACTTCAGCGGCGGATGCGGCATCAGCGGTATAGTAATCGGCGCCGACCTGTTTGCAGAACGCGTCGGTGACAGGCGCTCCGCCGACCATGATCTTGACCTTGTTACGGATGCCTTCTTTTTCGGCCACTTTGACGACGTCGCCGATGGCGCCCATCGTGGTGGTCAGCAGCGCGGAGCAGCAGATGATTTGGCAGTTCTGGGTCTTTGCGGTTTCGACGAATGTCTCGGGAGAGACGTCGGTGCCGAGGTCGACGACTTCGATGCCTTGGCCTTCGATCATCATCTTGACCAAGTTTTTGCCGATGTCGTGCAGGTCGCCTTTGACGGTGCCGATGCAGACCTTGCCCTTGGATTTGACGCCTTCAGCCACCATCAGCGGCTTGAGCAGTGCGACGCCGGCATTCATTGCACGGGCGGCGATCAGGACTTCGGGGACATAAACCTCGTTGTTCTTGAACTTGGTACCGATGATGGTCATACCGGCGAGCAGACCTTTATCAAGAATTTCACCGGCAGGGATCTTCTGGTCGATGGCACTCTGAACGAGGGCTTCGACGTCCTTCCGTTTGCCTTTTTGCAGCATCTCGGAAATTTCTTCGAAAATTGTCATTGCAATTCCTCCGTGCAAATTATGTGTTTTATTACCGCTTTGCGGCTGTTAATATTTTACCACAAGAAAAACCGAAACTTTATAAAAATATTTTGATTTCTATAAAGGTTTTTCTGTATGGATTCATTTTGTCGTCTGCTTTTCGACCAGACGGCCGCCGCAGTATTTTTCGCGCAGCTTCGGTTTTTCAATTTTTCCGGTCGGATTGCGCGGCACGATATCGAAGATGAACTTTCTGGGGCGTTTGTAACGCGGCATTTCTGCGCAGAAGTCCTCGAGTTCGGCTTCGGTGCAGGTCATGCCGGGTTTGACTTCGACGATGGCAGCGGCAATTTCACCCAGACGGTCGTCGGGCAAACCGATTACGGCCACATCTTTTAGCTTGTTGTTGCGACGCAGGAAATCTTCAATCTGAACGGGATAAAGATTTTCGCCTCCTGTGATGATCACGTCTTTTTTACGGTCGACAAGGTAGATGAAGCCGTCCTCATCATATTTGGCCATATCGCCGGTCAGCAGCCAATCGCCTTTTAAAATTTCATCCGTCGCCTTGGGATTTTTATAATAGCACTTCATCACGCCGACGCCTTTAACGGCCAGTTCGCCGACGGTTTCGCTCTCTTTGATTTCCGATCCGGTATCATCGACGATCTTGGTCTCCCATAGATAGCCGGCCTTACCGATCGCGCCGACTTTGTGAATATTCTCCACGCCCAGATGCACGCAGCCCGGTCCGAGCGATTCCGATAATCCATAGTTGGTGTCGTAGTCGTGGTGCGGGAAGACCTGTTTCCAGCGTTTGATCAAACTCGGCGGCACCGGCTGAGCACCGACGTGCATCAGCCGCCACTGGTCGAGATCATAATTTTCGAGTTTGATGTCGCCGCGTTCGATACTGTCCAGAATATCCTGCACCCACGGTACCAAGAGCCATACAATCGTCGCGTGCTCATCTGAAACTGCCCGCAGCACCCATTCGGGCTTGACGCCGCGCAGCAAAACCGCTCTGGAACAGGCCAGCAAGCTGCCGAACCAGTGCATTTTCGCGCCGGTGTGATAGAGCGGCGGAATGCAGAGGAATACGTCGTCGCGGCCCTGCGAGTGGTGATTCTGTTCGGTTTGGCAGGAGGCCACAAGTCCTTTGTGCGAATGCAGAATTGCTTTGGGGAATCCGGTTGTGCCGGAGGAGAAATAGATAGCCGCGTCATCGTCCTCTGTCAGTTCGACCGCCGGGGCAATCGAGGAGCAGTAACCCACATATTCATCATAGTTATCAGCAAAAGCCGGCGTATCGGCGCCGACATAGAACATGCGTTTGACATTCGTCAACGAATCCACAATCTGCTCGATGCGCCCGACAAATTCCGGTCCGAAGATCAGGGTTGTGGCGTCCGAGAGATCGAGGCAGTATTTGATCTCATCGGCGGCGTAGCGGTAGTTCATCGGCACGGCCAGCGCGCCCGTCTTGAGAATGCCGAAATAGATCGGTAGCCATTCGAGGCAGTTCATCAGCAAAACGGCGACCTTATCGCCTTTTTTGATGCCCCGGCTGAGTAAAAGATTGGCGAATCGGTTGGCTTTGATGTCAAAATCACGCCAGGTCATCTCGCGGCGGTATTTGCCGCCCGGCGCCGATTCGATCAGGTTGAATTCGCGCCAGGTCACATGTTCGGGATGCAGGGCGGGGTTGATTTCGACCAGCGCAACCTCGGTCGGGTGCAGACGTGCATTTCGTTCGAGAAAATCCGTAATAATCATGTCGGGCAAATCCTTTCAGATAAAATAAAACGCCCCCGTTTACGGGAAACATGCTTTAAATATGCATGTGCCGTAATAACGGAGGGCGATAAAAAATCGCGGTACCACCTCGGTTTGCATCCGGTTCACACCGGACGCCTCTGCGGGTAAGCAGAAGCAACAAGTTGCTTAGACATATCCTGCCGCTGTAACGGGCGGACCCGTCGCCGCCTACTCGGAAACCTTTCGGGGCGCGGCTCTCGGGATGTATTCAAAAGGGCTTTCCCCGCGCCTCTCACCATCCGGCAGCTCTCTTTGGGGCAGCGTTCTTTCTACTTCTTCCCGGTCATGGCCGGTGAGGGAATTGTAGCATATCGAAAAAATGATGTCAAATTATTTATTAAAAAGGTTGCGGCGGTCAATCACGCGCTTGGCCTTGCCCTCGCTGCGCGGAATCGATTTCGGGGCGACGAGGCGCACGTCGGCGTTGATGTTGAGCACGGCGTGAATTTGATTTTGAAGCTTGCGCTCGATGGCAGAAATGTTTTCGATCTTGTCCGAGAACATCTCCGAGGTCATTTCAACTTCGATCGACAGTTCGTCCAGATACCCTTTACGGTCGACGTAGAGCATATAGTGCGGTTCGACTTGACCCATCGACAATAAGACGCTTTCGACCTGGGACGGGAAGACATTGACGCCGCGGATGATGAGCATGTCGTCGCTTCTGCCGATGACTTTTTTCATCTTAGGCAGGGTTCTGCCGCATTCGCAGGTGCCATAGGTCAGGGAAGACAGGTCGCGGGTGCGGTAGCGGATCATCGGCAGCGCCTCTTTGGTGATGCATGTAAATACGAGTTCACCGGTTTCGCCTTCCTTCAGAACTTCGCCGGTCTCGGGATTGATGATTTCGGGGACAAAGTGATCGGCGTTGACGTGAAGACCTTCGCCGTGATTACAGGACATCGCGACGCCGGGCCCCATAACCTCGGAGAGACCGTAAATATCATAGGCCTTAAGTCCGAGCCGCTGTTCGATTTCCTCTTTCATCGATTCCGACCATGGTTCTGCGCCGAACACACCGGCCTTGAGTTTAAAATTGGACAACGGGATGTTGTTGTCGCGGATATAGTCAGCCAAATACAATGCATACGACGGTGTGCAGCATAAAACCGTGGAGCCCAGATCCTGCATCAGCTGAATCTGGCGCGCGGTATTACCGCCGGAGGTTGGAATTGTTAATGCGCCCAGACGTTCGCTGCCGTAATGTGCGCCGAGACCGCCGGTGAACAACCCATAACCATAGGAAATTTGAATCACGTCGTGTTTTGTCGCTCCTGTCATCGCCAAACAACGTGCCATACAGTCCGCCCAGATTTTAATATCGTTTTTCGTGACGCCGACGACGATCGGTTTTCCGGTCGTACCGGATGAGGCGTGAATGCGGACGATTTTCTCTTTCGGGACGGCAAAGCAGCCGAACGGATAATAATCGCGCAGATCGGCTTTGGTCATAAACGGGAGTTTATGCAGATCTTGTATTCCTTTGATATCGGACGGTTTGAGGCCGTGTTCATCCATTCTGTCGTGATAAAATCGTACGTTATTATAAACCCGCTCAACGGTGTTGATCAGACGCTCATCCTGGATTTTTTTCATTTCGTCTGCGGACATGCATTCGTGCTTGCGGTCAAAATAACGCATAGACAATACCACCTTTTAAAAAATACGAAAACAGGGAAAACCGCGCGGCGACTTGTCCGAAGCGATTTCCCCGCATTTTCAAGGATTATAACACACGTAAGGTCAGGATGCAAGCAAATTTACTGTAAATCGACGATTCCGACCCTCCGATTGTAATAAATATGCGTTAAATCGGATTGTGAATAAATATATATACATCCCTCCTGTAGGGGGAAGATACGTTTGCTGTCGAATAAAATCTGCTCTGCTGCCTTGGCGAAGTCCTGATCGGAGTAGGCCTCGATCGCATCGAGTTGTGCGTTGAGTTCGTCGGATGCGCCGATCTGTGCGCACAGATCCCGGTAAAAAGCGGCCGGCGTCGACTGGGTATATTCGATGGGAAGCAGTGCGGCATCGTAGTCCCCGCTGCTCATCAGCGAGAGGATTTTCGAGCGGCTGTAATATTCACGCGTAATAAAGATGTTTATGTTTTTTTGCCACAACTGAACCAATTGATCGGATAAAGCCCTGGCTTCGTCTTCATCCGGTACCAAAAGGGTAATGGTAGGCAGCGCGGAGAGATCATAGGCGGAGAGCAGTGCGCTTAAAAAGTTTTTCGCGGTGTCGTTATTTGCCGCGCGGGCGAGTTGGGCTTTTGAGAGATAGAAGTTCGCATAGGCCTCCGGCATGAGATTTGTCACCCGGTTTTCCTGTTGGAGTTCGCCGATTCCACCGTAGGCAAGCGCATATAAAAGCCGTTCGTCCCGACTTGCCGTATCCTCTCCGATGCCGAGACAGATTCCCCAGGTTAGGTTTTCGACAGGTTCAACTTCAATCTCATCGCTGACATCTAATTCGATGTCGTAGATTGCCATTGCGGTTTTGCCGGATTCCAGCTGCGCAGTCAATTCGGACTCGGAAAGGTCTTCGCTGATAAAAAATGTAATCGTATCGGGCAGCGATTTTTCGGCGCCGTCACGTTTCTTTAACACGATTTGCGTACTGCCGCGGCTGTAAACGGTATATGGGCCGTTCAGCAGGGTTTCTGCGGAAGTCATGCCGTATGATCCCTCCGAAGCGTCGAAAAAGTCTTCGTTGCAGGGCGAGAGATAGGGTGCTGCAAAGGCATATAAAAAGGTTTCGTCGGTGTAGTCCAGCGTTAAAATGAGCGTGCTTTTATCCGGACAGGAAATGCCTGATATCTCAGATGCCGCTTGATTGTAAAAATCCTGCGCTCCTGCGATGGAAAAAAGGGTTTTCGCATAGGCGGATTCGGTTTCAGGGGAGAGGACGCGTTCAATGGCGAACGCAAAATCATAAGAAGTGACCTGAGTGCCGTCCTGCCAAAGCCGGTCGGTGCGCAGAATAAATGTCAGCTTTGTTCCGTCTTCAGAAAAAAAGAACTGTTCAGCAACGTCGGGATGGAGCATACCGTCCTTCCCGTATTGCAGAAGCCCGGAAAACAGAAAACCGAAAACAGAGGCGCCGGGTTCCTGCGCCTCAAGCTGAGGGTCGAGCGTGGACGGAAACGCATCCAGCCCGATTTGAATTTGATTGTTGCCGCAGCCGGTCATCGGCAGCAGGCAGACGGTCAGCAGAACCGCAAAAAAAACAGCAAATAACTTTTTCAATTCAATTTAAATCTTCATACCGTATTTCGGTCAGACGCAGACGCTGCAGGCAGCCCTCGTCGCGGGCGTCGCCGCAGCAATAGGCCAAATACATGCGGTCGGCTTCGGGATAAATCGCGCAGTAGCAATAGCCCGCTTCCGGGTCGTCTTCGATCACAAAGGTCTGTTCGATTTTCGTCACGTCTTGGTTCACCAACGTACCGACCAAAGGGGTACGTCCCCAGCCGACTTTGGTATAATCACGGGTGTTGTAGTTCGGGATGGGATTGTAGACCGCAAACAATCTGCCGTCCGGCAAGCGTTTCATCGAGAGCGGAGAACACGGAGCGGTGAAAATCGAGGGTTTGGGTGAAGTCCAGGTCTCACCACCGTCGGAGGATAACATCTCGTATTGATGTCCTAAATCGGTGCGGTTCCAGCTGAATAACCGTCCGTCATCAAGTTCGATAACACCCGGCTCCTGATAACCCGCCTCATCAAATCGGCTTTCGGAGTCATAAATACCGCTGAGATTGTGCCAGGTCTTTCCCAGATCGTCGGAACAGACGAAGCGGATGCTCCCGCGTCTGGCGAATTTTTGATCCGAGGCAAAGTTTTTATGCAGAGAACAGGGGACAAGCAGGCGCCCGCTTTTCAGCTGAACCACACGGTCGTTGTTGGTGACGTTGTATCCGGGTTCGGCGATACAGCAGATTGGTCGGCTCCAGGTCTTGCCTTCATCACGGCTGTGCGAGATGTGTTCACGGATATCCGACTTGCCGTCTTTCGAATCTCGGACGAGGAAAAACAGGGCGATGTCGTCTTTGCCCAAACGCAGCAATGAGACGCTCATGATGTTTTTCGTCCCGAAATCTTTTGCAGAAAACAAGATCTCCGGATCGCTCCACGTTTTACCGTCAAAGAGAACTGCGGCGATGTCGCAGCCGGCGGCGTCGCCCCAACTGTCTCCGTGATAGCGGCTGTATGCAAACATCAGATGACCGTTTTTTAAACGCAGAAAAGCACCCTCGCTGTTACGGGGGGTTCCTTTCGAAGGCGGCAGCTCATAAACAGGTGTTCCGATCTTTTTCATCATGCTCACATTCTTGACTGCTGCGCGGACATTCGCCCGCGCAGCAGATTTGATCTTTATTTATACATCGGGCCGTAGTGCGCACAGGCGCGGTAGTCGGCCGACTCGAGTTCGTCGGTGCCGAATGCCGACCAGGCATGCGGGCGGAAGATGCGGGTGTCCTCGACGTTGTGCAGTGCGACGGGGATACGCAGCATCGAGGCCAGCGTGATCAATTCCGCGCCGACGTGTCCGTAGACGCTCGCACCGTGGTTGGCGCCCCAGTTGGCCATGACGCTGTAAACGTCCTTGAATGCGCCTTCTCCGGTCAGTTTCGGCACAAACCAAGTGGTCGGCCATGTCGGGTCGGTGCGCTTGTCGAGTTTTTCATGAATATCGTCGGGCAGGGTGGCCGAATAACCCTCGGCGATCTGCAATACCGGACCGATGCCGTCGACCATGTTGGCGCGGATCATCGTCAGGGGCATTTCGGCCTGCGTGCGGAAGTGCGACGAGAATCCGCCGCCGCGGAAATACTCATAATTGGCGCGGCACCAGTCGGTGGCTTTCAGACAGGCGTCGATGTCCTTGTCCGTCATTTCCCACCACGGCTTCATGCAGCCCTCGCCTTTGGCGTTTTTGGCTGCGCCGGTGCCGTCGAGTGCGGTTGCGCCCGAGTTAATCAGATGGATAAAACCGTCCTTGGCGATGCCCTTGGGGGATTTGCCGGTCACGCGTTTAACCGCCTCGGGACTCCAGTAGGTGCGTACGTCGGAGAACAGCGGCGCGGTATTGGAGACCAGATAGCCCAACAGCATGGCGACACCGTTCATCGTGTCGTTTTCGGTGGCGAAAGTCACCGGCGTGCGTGCGCCGTTCCAGTCGAAGGTCGAGTTCATAATCGCTTCGGTGAAGTCGCCGTTGGGCAGCCAGTCGGTCCAGTGGCGCTGACCCTGGAAACCGCCCGCGATAGCGTTTTTGCCGAGGGCCTCTTCATGCCAGCCCATTTTGTCGAGAACCGGATTACCCAGCATCACGTCACGTACGATCAAACTGAATTTCGTGATGAATTCCCAGTCCTTGTCGGGATCGATAACCTTGGACTTGGTGATGATTTCGGGCAGGTTCTTGCCGGCGTTGCAGTCGAAGCCCTCTTTGCAGTTCTTTTTAATCCACGCGTATGCGCGGTCGTATTCGTCATGGTCGTAAATTTCAAGTTTCATGCGGCGTAAAACTTCGGTCAGATCGCACCATTCGGCGCGGATGCCGAGGTATTTCTGGAAGAAATCCGCGTCGCAGTAAGAACCCGCAATGCCCATCGAGATGCTGCCGAAGTTGACATAGGACTTGTTTTTCATCAGGCCTACCGCAACGGCGCAGCGGGCAAATTGCAGAATCTTGGTCTCGACGTCGGGTGTGATGCCGGAATCTCCCGCATCCTGAACATCATGTCCGTAAATCGAAAATGCCGGCAGCCCTTTTTGGGCATGAGCCGCCATAACAGCCGCCAGATAGACCGCGCCGGGGCGTTCGGTGCCGTTAAAACCCCAGACCGCTTTCACGGTGGTCGGATCCATGTCCATGGTCTCGCTGCCGTAGCACCAGCAGGGTGTGACCGTCAAAGTACCGCAAACCGATTCACCGGAGAACTTTTCGGCACAGGCCGCGGCTTCGGCGCCTCCGCCGATGGTCGTGTCGGAAACAACACATTTCACCGGTGTTCCGTCGGGATATCTGAGATTGTCGGAGATGAGTTTTGCGGCAGCTTCCGCCATTCCCATGGTCTGTTTTTCAAGTGATTCGCGCACGCCGCCCCAGCGGCCGTCGATCGTGGGGCGAATGCCGATTTTGGGATATACCATACATTAAAACCTCCTCATTGGTCTCTTTTGCCTATTTTATTACAAACCAATTTTACTGTCAATATGCATGCGCGGATATAAATTTTTTCGATTTGAATAGTTCTAAAAGGCATATGAGTGCAAAAAATAGACATTATTGTGAATTTTGAGTGAAAAATCGGGCAGGAAACGACGATATGATTTTAAAAAACGTACATCATGTACAAATCCAAAAAGTCAAACTTGTGCTAAATGCTCATAAAATGTACAATTTGTACAAACGCGAAAAGTCAACTTTGGCACTTCACCGAGGTGCCGGACTATTCATTTTTTCGCTCAACTGTGCTAAAATAATGTTGCATATAACGCTTCGACGTGCGCTTCAGCGTATTGCTTTCGGCGTAGCTAGGGCGTATGTTATTATAGGAGGAACAGAAATGGCAACATTGTCACTGCGGAATGTCTGCAAAAAATATCCGAACAACGATAAACTCGCTGTTACAGACTTCAATCTTGAAATAAAGGACAGGGAATTTATCATTCTGGTCGGCCCGTCCGGCTGCGGTAAGTCAACAACCCTTCGCATGGTAGCCGGTTTGGAGGAGATTTCGAGCGGCGAGTGCTACATCGACGATCGTCTAGTCAACAATGTCGCCCCGAAGGACAGAGACATCGCGATGGTGTTCCAGGATTACGCATTGTATCCGCATATGAGCGTCTATGAAAATATGGCGTTCGGTCTGCGCCTGCACGGAATTCCCAAGAAAGATATTGAGCGCCGCGTTAAAGAGGCCGCCCGTATCCTCGATATTCAAAAGTTCCTTGACCGTAAACCGGCAGCGCTTTCCGGCGGTCAGCGTCAGCGCGTTGCACTTGGTCGTGCAATCGTCCGCGAACCGAAGGTGTTCCTGCTCGACGAGCCGCTGTCCAACCTCGACGCAAAACTCAGAAACCAGATGAGAACCGAGATCTCGAAACTGCACAACAAACTCGGTACTACATTTATTTACGTCACGCATGACCAGGTCGAGGCCATGACCATGGCCGACCGTATCGTCGTCATGAAAGACGGCTATATTCAGCAGGTCGCCGATCCTGATACACTCTATAACCATCCGGCAAACCTGTTTGTCGCAAGCTTCATCGGCTCCCCGATGATGAACTTCCTTGAAGGCAGAGTGATTGACATGGGCAACTGTGTCGGTTTCGAATACGGTGAGCAAAAGAAGTTCCTGTTCAAACTCCCGCCGGAAAAATACAAAAGAGAGTTCTTCAGAAACTATTTCGACAACACCATCATCATGGGCGTCCGTTCCGAAGATATGCACGACGAAGCTGACTTCCTCGAGGCACATCCCGATGCGATTTTTGAGGCCTTTGTCGAAGTCACCGAGCCGATGGGTTCCGAGACCTACCTCTACCTGTCCTGCGAAGGCCAGAGCATGACTGCGCGCGTCAAGCCGACCACGACCACCAAGGACGGCTCCACGATCCGACTTGCGATCGACACTAACCGTGTTCACTGCTTCGACCGCGAAGACGAACAGATCATCGTCGACTAAAATTCAAAACACAGTAAAATCAAGAGCCGTGGGAGACCGCGGCTCTTTTAATGGAAAAATCAAATTTTATTGCTCTATAAAATAGTTTTATGGTTGTAAGAAAGATTAATTATTTTACAGTTGCTTCAATTCGCTTTTTTAAACGTTCTCGTAAATCAGTTTCATCTTCCCAGATAACAGAAGATTTTTGCGCTATATCAAAATGAGGTTTTCTTTTTGGATCGTCAAATTCTTTCTTTCGGCAACAAACTATTACCGGTTTACCTAATGCCTCAGCATAACCTGCTTCATAGTAAGCACCATAATTCGGAATTGTTACATCAACGACAACAAATTTGCTTTGCTGAATTTCATAAAATATTTCGGGAACAATTTGCCCGTTATATTGTTTTTCGCTTATGACCATAGCGATAAATTTAATATTACAATCATTTTCAATTGTCTCCTTAATTGTTTTTATAATTGATTCTGTATCTTTATATCCAATCGCAATGAATCCTTGATTTTTTACTAAAGTCTTTGATAATTCTTCGATCTTTTCCCATCCCTTAAACAAAATTTTTCCGGTACCCGATAAGGAATCTCCATCTATATAGTTTAGGTTTATTAAATAGTTTATTATTGCTTTCGCTTCTTGTTCTTGATTTTCAGTATCGCAGAATAAAAGACGATATTCATTTTCGTGAGACCAATCAATCGCGTCACCTATGTTTGGATAACGAATGGATAAATTGATTAAAACCCTATTTATCTTTTCAATAGCGTTCTTAGGGTAATTTTTAAATTCATTTGCTATATTTATAATGTAAGGTGGTAAAGCATCGTTAATAGAGTCAGAATTGTCAAAATAAAATTGATATTTATGCTTTTCATATAAAGGATGACGAAGAATAAATTCATATATTAAATTTAATATTTTATTTACTTCATTCTCGGGCATTTCATATATACTATCAAGAATTGTAAAACCGCATCTGCATGAATTGCAATTAAAATAAGTCCCATTTATTTCAATTGTAGAATTCATTGTTCCTTTGCAGAATGGACATTTTAATTTTATATTCATGACCTAACCTCCAATTCATTTGTGTTATTCTCTTTTTTCTTTCTCGCCAAACACACAATCGAAGCAGCCAGCGGGATCAGTACGGCGGCGGCTGTCAGAACAATAATGCGTGTTACCATATCATTAAAGAATTTTTCGGGGAACATATTAATCATCACGCTGGTGTTGGGGTCGAGCAGCCACAGGTCGTTATGGAAAAACAACAGGTGAAAATGCGTCCAAAGAGAATTGAAATCAATCGCGGCCCAGATGCCTGCCGCAATTAAAATCACAAAGAACATCGCTGCTCCTGCGATATAACGTTTGGCAAAGTAACGCGTGCGGTTCTCCGAGACCGAGAAAAAACCGGCCGCAAAGATGAACGGGCAGGCGATCAGACAGATAATTTTATAAGTGTTCCAGCCGTTAAACAGGGCTACAACGTCGACCATATGCGCTTTTTCGCGGTCGTTAAAAACTTCGCGTTGGACGCCATTGATTGTTGCGGTCACATCCATATTATCGCGATCGCCCTTGATATAGTCGATCAGCGTTTCGGTGGCGTTCATCAGGTCTTCATGCGACATTCCGAGGTCAGCCGCAGTATTGAGTTCGGCATATTCCTTATTATAAAATCCGGTGTTCAACCCGACGCCGCGCACGACGGTGTACATTGCGGCGATAATCAAAAAGAAAAACGCGAACGCACATAAAACGGAAATTACTTTTTTTAACATAAGTATGACCATCCTCTGACAGAAGAAGTTTTTATAATATATTTTTTAGCCTTATTGCTTTCCGGTCGAGCCGAAACCGCCCGCACCCCGTTCGGATTCGTCGAGTGCTTCGGCTTCGAAAAATTCGGCGTGTTCCACCGGCATCAACGCTATCTGGGCAAGCCGTTCGCCGGGCATAACCGTGTACGGTTCATCCGAGAGATTAGATAGACCCACGCGGATTTCGCCCCTATAATCGCTGTCGATTACGCCGACACTGTTGCTGAGCGTGACGCCGTGTTTGTTTCCGTGACCGCTGCGTGCAAAGACAAACAGCCCAAAACCGCTGCCCTCGACCTGAGCCGCGATACCGGTCGGGAATAAAAACCGTTCGCCCGGTTCGAGTATAATCGGCTCAGCGATATCGGCAAAGAGGTCGGCTGCACTGGAGCCGTCGGTGGCATAGACGGGGAGTTTTGCAGTGGGCGTGAGCCGTTTGATTCTGATGCGCATTTCGTTTCTTCCTTTTTATTTATGATTTGCTGTGATGAACGCAGTTCGTTTCAGAATTTTGATATAGATTATGTATTTCCATATTCCGCTTCACAGCCAGTTCCACGGTACTCGCGGTACCGCCGGGAGAGCCGTCAAAATAGGCGATCAAGAGTGATGAATTGTCGATCATGTAGCGGTTGCGGGCATGCATGCAGCCCCGGACGTAATTCGGTGAAAGACAGGTCACGAGGTCGGCACGTTCGATGATATGGTGATAAGCGGCCTTGTCGGCCTCGTTCCAGCGGTCGGCCTGATCGGCGTGGGGCAGAGCGAGTTCCAGAAAGACGTTGGGATATTCCCATTTGGCCTTGAGCACGGCCCTTGCGCACATCAGATCAAATCCCCGGCTCATCCCGCAGATAAAACGGCTGTGTCCGCTTCGAATGCAGCCGGAAAGTTCCTCGTGCAGTGCTTCGGCGATGTGCGGCAGCTGATCTTTTTGCAGCTTGTCCGGACGGTGACCGGTGAAACAGGCCGTGAAGGTCTTATGATCGCCGCTCATTTGATATATTCAGCGCACAGTTCGAGGTCTTCCTCGGTGTTGACCCCGATGATTTGGACATCGTCGCGTATGGTATGAGTTGTGACCGGAATACCACGTTTTTGCAGAATCGTCGGAACATCGGTGAGATAGTATTCCTTTTGGGCGTTATCGGCACGCAGTTCTCCGAGTGCGGAAAAGAGCTGTTTTGCGTCGAAAACATAGATGCTCGGGTTGAGTTCTTTGATCAGTTTCTGCTCCGGCGTGCAGTCCTTTTCTTCGGCCACGCCGACGAATTTTCCGTTTTCATCCCGAATGATGCGTCCATAAGGAAGCTTGCGTTCGCTAACGGCGGTCAAAATAACGCAACCGCCGTTTTTGATTTGAATGGCATACATGTCCAAGAGCGTCTGCTGTTTAAACATCGGCATGTCCCCGAGCATGATCAGCACCGGACCGTCGTAGTCCTCAAACGACTTTTCGCAGACTTTGACCGCGTGACCGGTTCCGAGCTGTTCTTCCTGTATAACGAAATCGTATCCGTCAAAGGCATCGAGTACTTTTTCGCGTTTGTAGCCGACCACGACGGAAATATCCTTTTTATCGAGAAAGTTAAGAGATTTTAAAACGTAACTCAAAATCGGTTTCCCGCACAGCGGCTTCATGGCCTTCGGAAAATCGTCTCCCTCACGCAAAAGCCGGGTGCCTTTTCCGGCGGCAAGTACGATTGCTCTCATGCCTTTAATCATTATTTTTCTCCTATTTGATGAATTGTGCGTATTGTTCAAAGCCGGTCAGCGCTGTGGTGTCGTTCTGCGGGGCGATCACTGCGATTACGACGGTTTGATCGGCGGGGAAAACGGCTGCAGCCTCAGCTGCGTCTGCTGCAGCGATGTCGGCAGTCAGACCGGAAGCGGCGGTCTTGCGTGGCATTGTGGGCGAATTGAGCACCGCGACGTAACCTGAGAGTCCCGTGATGGGATAATCGAACGGACTTCCTCCGAATTCAAGTGCGCCCTCAGCAGTCAGATTTCTTACAGTTAAATAAACGGGAATGTTCGCACCGTCGACCATATCCTGCATAAATTGGGTTAAAATCTGCGCACGGGTTATTGTGAGCGACTCGGGACCGTAATCAATCAGCCCCAGTGAATAACCGACCGGGAATTGTACAAAGTCGGCAATTACGGCGTCGAATCCGGCGGCTGCACAGTCGGAGACGATTGTGAGATTATAAGTCCTGGCGGCTTCGGAATAGGGATTCAGCCAGCTGTGTCCGCCGTTTGCCACAGAATCGTCGATCCAAGTCGAGCCGTCGGCGGTCATGGTTTTTGCACCTTTGAGGATGCGCCCGGCGTTGCAGTCCATAAAGCAATTAATTCTTGCAACGGCCTGCAGGCCGTTAGCTTTAATGGTGCTGACCACGCTGTAAAGGTTTTTTCGGGCCGTATAAAGCGGGTCGATGCCGCCGGTGGTCGCAATGGCGGCGTATTCGGGGGTGGATGCGCCGATGGTTTTGCTGAAGCCGACGTCTGTATAAATCACATAAGAATCAGCGGTCTTGACGTCGATAACGATTGTGTCTGCACCGGCAGCTTTGGCGTCCAAACAGAATTGACTGAGTAAGCTGTCATCATAGAGCGCAGCGCCCTGCGGTGAGACGGCTTTTATACTTGAAAGCGGCTGTGAAACCGGAGTGGGCATAGAGGTCTCCGAAACGAGACTCGAAGAACCGATGGTAACGGATGAAGTCGCGGACGAGGTCATTGAAGCGGGTACCGATGAAGCAACGGATGTCGGCGGAACGGAAGATTCCGCTTTGCCGGACAGCCCGGGCAAAGCAGCTGACAACAGCCAACCGAGTCCGAACAGCGCCGCGACACAGACGACGATCAATAATATCGTCAGCCATGGGCGCTTTTTTCTGTACATATACTTCGATCGTTTGACCTTCATGGGCGGGACCTCCTATAATCTTTTATAATAATGTCTGACGGCCGGCGACGCCCGCAAAGGCGAGCGCGAGCAGGCCGATATAGACAAAACGTGCGGGCAGACCGTCAAAAGCGTCCGGCAAATCCATCGCTTCAATCTGTCGGATACCCTCGGTCATGAGCAAGAGCGCAAACATAAAACCGACGCCGACCGCAACGCCGAAAATTACGGCCCCTAATAAGTTGCTTCCGGGCAGTCCTGTGAGCAACGTGGGGCGCAGGCGTGTCAACAAAAGCGGTGCGCCGAGTGCGGCGGTATTGAATACCGCGATGGGCAGAACTTTTGAAATGCTGCGGTGAAAGGCGGGAGCGGCACGATGTAAAATCGCATCGGCCAGCAGATACATCAGGATGAGGGCGATGACATAGGCCAGTGATTTTCCTACATAATAGGAAGCATATACCGTGAATCCCAATGCCGTGATTGCGAAATCAATCATCCAGCCCGTAACCGAGGATAACACCGTAACGATCGTAAGAATCAAGCTGAATTTGAGAAAGTCCCTTGGGCGTGCCATAATCCGGATGACAACCTCGGTACCGAGTGCGCGTGAGAAAAACAGATTTTCGGCAAATATGATGGCGATGGCCATAGTTATAAAGCGGGTGAAATCACTCATAGTTTATCACCCCCGACAGCGTCGTTGATCTCAGACTGACGACGCCTGAACCAGAGCCGCCTGATCCTCTGTGCGAGCGCCGATAACAGACCGAGCATTAAAAATGCGAAAAAAGCCATTGAGGCAGCAGGGAAAGTGCGTCCCTGACCGATAACGATGCCGGCGAACGAATTCGAGGATATGAATTCGCGCAGCACGCCGAAGAGAATGGCTACCGCGGCAAATCCGCTGGAACAGCCGATTGCATCCATGGCGGCAAGTCCGGCGGTATTCACTGAGGCGAAGGTCTCACAACGCACGGTGATAAGTCCGGTAATACAGATTAGGGGCAGATAAATGCCCAATGAAGAGACTAAAGAGGGATAACGATTGAAAATGGGAGGAGCGATCAGTGCCAACAGCACAGCAGCGGTCAGAACATAAGCAGTCATGCGCATAGGGGTATCGAAGTCTTTATAGACCAGTGAAGCCAGCAGTTCAGTGACCAGCATTAACGCCAGGGTCATGCACGAAATCACCAGCGCTTTGGCCAGCGTGTCACAGGCGCCGATCAGAACGGTGACGCCGAAAGCGTTGAACAACACCGGATTATTAAGCAGCAGGCCGTTTCTGAAGACGTTCTTGGCACTGGTATCATGCATGCGTTCATCATAAAAATTTTCTTCTTCGGGTTTGATATTGGCCGTTCTGGCAAGCCCGCGCATCGTGTTTTTTGCACTTTGCACGATGGCTCGGTCAAGTTGATTATCAAAGGTTCGGCGAAGCCGTCGGCGAAAAGCCGGCATGCTCTTTTTTTGTTTTTTTGAACTTGGCAGCATTTTTTTGGACATTTCTTTATCCTCTTTCCGGAATCCTGGCAACCCATCTGTCAAGGGTCGGCGCAATCGCATTGCAGATGATTAAAGCAAAGCACAAGCTCTCCTCATAAATACCGTATCGCCTCATCAGTATAACCGTAATCGCACAAATGACACCATAGATAATACCGCCGATGTCGGATTTCGGAGATGTAGAGGGATCGGTCAGCATGAATACCGCCGCGAACAGCAGATAACCCGAGAACAGTTCGGAAAACAATGAGATGTACCAAACACCCGCGCGCGGTAACAGGGCTGAGAGAATGGCAAAGGTGAGAAGGAAAGCCGTTGTGATTCTCCAATGGATGGTGCGTTTGACAGAGAGATATATGAAGCAGGCGAGTAAAAGCAGTCCGCATCCCGTTCCGACCGCCGTCGGTACCGCGCCGAAAAAGATATCGGCAAGGCGGTATGGTGCTACTCCACCCGCGTTGACATAGGCCAGCACTGAGAACCCATAAGTCACATTTGACAGATCACCGGAGAAAATCGGGAGTGTCTGAGGCACAGTGGGATATTGAAAGATATATCTCGGCCAACAGACCGTCAGGAACGCCAGCGCAACGGCTGCGGGGTTGAACGGATTGTGCCCCAGACCGCCGAAGACCGCTTTTGCGATAAAAATCGCAAAGGCATCGGCAATTAAAATCAACCAAATAGGTACAGTTGCCGGCAGCAACAGGACGATAATCAACGCGGTGACAACAGCCGAGAGGTCTTTTGCGGTACCGGGCAGGCGAACCATACGAGATACAATGAGCTCACAGAGTTCGCAGGCCAATACGCTGACGACAGCGTTGAAGAGTACCCGTAATCCGAAGAAAAACATCGCATACAGCAGTGTCAGCCCCAGGCAGACGATCATGCGTTTCATGGAGGCGTTTGAAGATTTTCCGGAGTTGATATAAGGAGCGGAGGTCTTTATAATCTTCATTTCCGATCCCCTCCTTTTTTAAGCTCGGGCGTGGCGGAGGGATTTGACGAGAGCGGGTGGCGCCGCTGGGGAAGTTCTTGTTTTTGTTGAGTCGTGCGATAAGATTTAAGTTGATTTTTCGCGCTTAAAATGAAAGACATCGGATCCAACCCACCGGTACAGACATAGCTGCAGCAGCCGCATTCGATGCAGCGCAGAACGCCGAAGTCCCGGCAGTCCGACAGTTTTCCGTGCCTTGAAAACCGGGCAATATAGAGCGGCATCAGGCCCTCCGGGCAGCAGCGCACGCATTCTCCGCAGCCCCAGCAGTTGGCCATCTCACGGATGGAGATTGGCTCCAACAGCAAAACCGCACCCATACCGGGATATACAGGCGTTGTAAGGTCTTCGGTATATTTGCCGGTCAGCGGTCCTCCGACAATAACAGCGGCAGGGCTGTTATCGGGTTCGCAAAAATCAATCAATTCACCGATCGGGGTTCCGATGGGAACGCGGACATTAGACGGTTTGGTGATGTGATGGCCCGCGACCGTTACGACTGTGGTCAACTGCTGTTCACCGGTACGAACCAGTTTGATAAGATCGAAACAGGCCTGTGCGCTGATAAAACCGATTTTCTTTTTGTTTTTGGCGATATAGGGATATCGTGCCGGGTATTTTCCGCAGACGACCGTAATACGACTGTCGAACTTGAGTTCGGGCTCTCCTCTGTCACGCCGATAATAGACGAAAACCTCGGTCCTTTGAATCCCGGCCAGTTCGGCTGCGATTTTGAGTCCTTCCTCCACGAGCGTATAATGGTTATATAGCACACCGCTTTCGCTGCAGACAAACGGTTGATCCTGAATCGCATCGGCCGCAAGGGTTGTGATGCCGTCTGCGGAGAACTCCTTGAGTTTATGAGCCAGCGATTTCCCGTCCAGCGTATCGACGATACCGGTAATCTCCTGATAAGACAGTTTTCCCTCACCGAGTTTGAGCTGGATGTTTTTTTCGATTTCGGCGGATTCGGAAACGGTGAGATTGAGCAGATCGCATTTACCGAGCAACGGATGGTCGCAGGCGGTAATGCTTTCCAAAACACCTGCACAGGGGGAATAAATGTTAATTCCGGCGGCGCTGTCAACCGCAATCAAGTCATTGCGAGCCACCGCTGAGCCGATGGCAAAAAGCACCTTTGCGCCGTATGAGATCGGCACGGAAAGCTGCTTGCAATCGCTGTATTCCTTTATTGGAGCGGTTAAAATCGAATTTTTGCGTTGCCGCAAAACGATCCCGCGGCCTCTGATGTCGGGCATGTGCCAAAAACCACCTCTTGAATGTCGGACTATATGCGGTTAAAATCGAAATATATCCTTTTGAAAGGACGAGAACATAAAAAATGAAGATCACAGCAACAACAGAAAACAATTTTGTCATCCAGATGAGCGCCGATGAACTTGCCGCTTACGGGTTGGATTTTCCGTCTTTGGACTATTCCAACGAGCCGACCCGCCGTCTGGTCGCGGATCTGATCCGGGGCTGCAAACGGAGATTTGATTTTCCCGGAGCAGATAAATATTTTGTCAATGCCTATCACCGCAAAAACGGATGCCGGATTTTAATTCGAACCTCAAGGCCGAAGCGGGTTGTTTATGAGTTCGGGCGTCTGTCGGATCTGTATGAGCTTGCGGAGCGCTGCGGTGAAGAACTGTACGCTGTAAAGAGCGGAATGAAGCTGTTTGAAAACGGCAGTCGGTTCTTTTTGACCATGGATGAACAAAAAGAGCAGGAATTGAATATTATTTCGGAATTTGCCGTCTTGCGGGAAGACCTCGATGAGAGTGTTTGTCTTTCCGATTTTATGCTGCTTGCCGATGAAGACGTGTTCGGAAAACTCTTGCGTCCGCAACGATAAAATTCAGCCGGCGTCTTTTTATCGCAAATTCTTGTGAGCGATTGCTTCGTTACACCCGTAATGAAGCGATCGCTTTTTTACGGTCTTTTGCGCCGAAAATAAAAGATCCCGCGACGAGTTGATCGGCTCCGGCTCGGACAACGAGCGGCGCCGTTTTGTCGTCGATGCCGCCGTCCACTTCGAGAATGAGATCTTTTTTGCCGATGCGGTCAGCTTCTTTGCGAATCGCCTCGATTTTGGGCAGCATATCGGCCATAAAGCGCTGTCCTCCGAAGCCGGGTTCGACGGTCATGACCAGAACGAGATCAACTGCCGACAGCAGAGGAAAAACCGCTTCGGCGGGTGTTTTCGGCTTGATTGAAACGCCGACGGTCTTTCCGGTTTCACGTATCATTTGGGCGGTGATAAGCGGATCTCCATCAGCTTCCAGATGAAAGGTGATGCCGTCTGCACCGGCTTCAGCGAATCTGCGGACATATTTCTGCGGCTCCATGATCATGATATGGACATCAAAAAAAGCTTCGCTGCGTCTGCGCAGCGAGGCGATAATCGGAAAGGCAAAACTGATATTGGGAACAAAGTGGCCGTCCATAACGTCCACATGGAGCAAGTCCGCCCCGCTCTCAAGAACCGACGCACAGTCGGCGGCAAGCGCGGAAAAGTCGGCGGAAAGGATGGAAGGTGCAATCTTGATTTTTCTCATTTTGGTCTTCGGCTCCAAATTTGTTTTCGGGAAAGCGCCGGGATGAAACACCACCCGGAAATCCTGCCCAAAATTACCTGTATTATATCATATATAATGCGGGATTGCAAACGGTAAAACATTTGATCGTTCCGCTCAAAACGACGAGGACATAATAAGGCTTTATGCTTGAATTTTATGGGGAGTTATGGTATTATTGCTTTATGGGTGTTTAGAATGCCTGAAATCGTTTTGTTTTGAAAGAGGTCACCGAATGAAGAACAAAAGGGATTGGATAAGGCTGGGTTCGGCAGTTTTACTGACAGTGCTGATCACGATGACGGCCTGCGGTCGGGTCATTGATTCCGGCGAGGAATATGTCCCGATATCCGAAATCTCTGCAGCGATAGACCCGGTAAGTTATAATTTTGCATCAATAGATCAAACAGCTCAGGCGACCTCGATGGAAGCGTTGGGTGAGTTTTTTGTCCAATATAACGAAAGCACGAACATTCAGCGCGTCTACACCACTGATGCGGTTGGTACCACAACCATGGCCGCCGAATTCGGGCCCGGAGAAAAATATGTTATGGGACCGCTTTCTCCCGATTGCACCAAATTGTTTTTATATAAACAGACCGATACCGGCGACAGCGATCATTATTACGGCGTCATTTTGGATATGAATACCGGTCTGAAAACGACCTCAGCCATGCCGATGTTCGCCCTCGATACGGTTTCTTGGGCGGGCAACGATCTGTTGTTTACCGCCAATCGCCAGATCCTGTTTTTCTCGACCGTCAATTTTTCGGTCGTAACTAAATATTTTGAAATCACATCGCTGGTGACAAATGATCCGGACGGCAAATATGTCATCACCGGTATGGCTTATGACCGTAATTCCGATAAATATGTCGCGGCAATTGCGGAAAAAATTGCAGGCGCAACCGAATTGAACGAACTATATAAGACCAAGCTTATGATCGCCGTCATTGACAATCTGGGCAGAACCGAAAAAACCTTCTATGTCGCAGACGGATATTATTCTCCGGTGGATATCAGCACCGGAGCGCCGTTGTCCCAGACGGTTCAAGTTGATTCCTCCGGTAATGCCGCGGTATATGCGGGTCTGTTTACTCCGGGTTCGGACGAGCCCAGCACCTGTTGGATTGTGGTCAACACCGCTACAAACGAAACGATTTCTCTGCCGCTGACGCTGCGAACCGGCATTATTCGGGGCGGTTGGATTTACGGTATTTCGATGGATCCCTATTCCGCATGGTGGACAAGCATGAGCGTAAATCTGTATACACCTGATACCCTAGGGAAGTATTCCCTGAAAACCACCATACTTACCCAGCCGTCGGAAAACCGCTATATTCCGATCACCGGTACGACCGCCAACAACACTTATGAATTATTCCTGTATCCGGACGGCAATCTCCTGATGAAGGCCTATCACACCGAGAGCGGATACAGCCGCATGATACTCTATCGGATTACGGTTTCGGCCGATGTCCCGACCGTCGAGGTGATCGGAGCGCTTCCGGCTAAGAGTTCGATGAAATATATGATCGCGGGCGTGGATATGTCCGGCAAGATCATATACCTGAGCGATTATTGATGAAAAAGCTTCTTTCACTTTACGGACGTTTCTTTACCATCGGGCTGCTGACTTTCGGAGGCGGGTATTCCATGCTTCCGATGATGCAGCGGGAACTCATCGACAAGAAAAAATGGGTTACGAAGGACGAACTGCTCGACTATTTTGCCGTCTCACAATGCACGCCCGGTATTATTTCAGTCAACACGGCAACCTTTGTGGGCAGCAAGGTCGGTGGTTTTTGGGGTTCCGCTTTTGCGACTTTCGGTGTCATCACGCCGTCGCTGATTATCATTCTGGGGATCGCCGCTTTTTTATGGCGCTTTATGGATATCGAGGCGGTTCGTTATGCTTTTAATGGAATCCGCATTGCCGTGGCGGGACTGGTCATCGCAGCAGTCGCAGGGCTAATCAAACAGTCGGTCAAAGGATGGCTCGGTATTTCGATTGCGCTGATTGTATTTATCTGTTCGCTCGTCTTTGATTTGTCCCCAATCCTTTTTGTGCTTGCGGCGGCTCTGGTCGGCATCGCAATCTTTTTAGCCAAGCGGAAAGCGGGGCCGAAAGATGTCTGAGTTCCTTTGGACCCTGCTGCTCCTGTTCTGGGAGTTTTTCAAGACCGGCTTATTCGCGGTCGGCGGCGGATTGGCAACCATTCCGTTTTTATACGATATCGCCGCGCGCTATGACTGGTTCACCGATAGCCAGTTGGCAAATATGTTGGCAATCTCGGAGTCAACACCCGGTCCGATCGGAGTCAATGCCGCCACTTTCGCAGGGTTTCATGCAGCGGGGATTTTGGGCGGCATTGTCGCAACGCTGGCGTTGATCCTGCCGAGTTTTGTGATTATCGTAATTGTTTCAAAGGCTTATCAGCGGTTTCGCTGTTCTTTGTTGGTCAATTCGGCTTTTGAGACTGTGAGACCGGCAGCAGTAGGATTGATCGGTGCGGCGAGTATGAACCTGATTGAAGCGGCCATTTTCCCCGGAGCTGCCGTAACTGCATTTTCGGATGTGCTGTCACAGATAAGTTGGATTGCATTGGCCCTGGTCGTCATATGTGCGATATTGGCTTACAAAATTAAAAAGCATCCGATTTGGTATATCGGTGCGGGTGCTGTGGTCGGTTTGGTTTTAGGCTATACAGGATTGTTATAAACGGGGTTATAAAGAGAACATAAAAAGAGAGTGAGTGGATGGCAAGAATGCCGAGACAGGAAAAGAATACAGAAAACATCTCCGCTTTAAAAGGTGCGGACAGAGTACGCAAACGCCCGGGCGTTATTTTCGGCTCGGACGGCATTGAGGGCTGCGAACACGCGGTATTTGAGATTTTATCCAATTCGATCGACGAAGCCAGAGAGGGCAGGGGCAGTAAAATTTATGTCACCCGCCATACTGACGGTTCGATTGAGGTCGAGGATTTTGCCGGGGGAATTCCGGTTGAATACAATAAAAAAGAGGACCGTTACAATTGGGAACTGCTATTCTGTGAACTCTATGCGGGCGGAAAATATCAAAACGAAGACGGCGGGCGATACGGCTATGCACTGGGCTTGAACGGTCTGGGTTTGGCTGCCACGCAGTATGCATCCAAGTGGATGGATGTCATTATCCATCGCGACGATTATGAATATACGCTGCATTTCGAGCACGGTGAAAACGTCGGCGGTCTCAAGCGCAAAAAGTGCGACTATTCACACACCGGTTCCCGCATCCGCTGGCTGCCCGACGACGAGGTCTTCACCGACATAACCATCGGAAAGGACTACTTTTTACAGCTGTGCAATAAGCAGGCGGTGGTCAATGACGGTCTGCGCATCTATCTGAACTGGGAAGATGCAGACGGTACGGAGAAACACGAATTCTGTTTTAAAGACGGTATTGTCGATTATCTGAAGGAAATCACCGGAGATACGGCTCTCGTACCGATTAAGCTTTGGCAAGCCGAACGTACCGGACGGGATCGTGCCGATAAACCTGAATATAAAGTAAAATTCAACGTCGCTGTGACCTATTCCAATACCAACCGCATCATCGAATATTTCCATAATTCCAGTCCGCTGGAACACGGCGGTGCGCCGGAAAAAGCGGTCAAATTGGCCTTTGTCGCCATGTTTGACAGCTATTTTAAAAGTAAGAACCGTTATACAAAAGGCGAGGAAAAACTCACATTCAGCGATGTAGAAGAGTGCCTCGCCATTGTGACGAGTTCCTTCTCAACCCAGACCAGTTATGAAAACCAGACCAAGAAGTCGATTACCAACAAGTTCATTCAAGACGCCATGACCGACTTTTTAAAACACAACCTCGAGGTTTGGTTTTTGGAAAACCCCGACGACGCCGCCAAGGTTGCCGATCAGATTCTGGTCAATAAGCGCAGCCGCGAAAATGCCGAAAAGACCCGCATCAATTTGAAGAAAAAGATCGGCGGAGCGTTGGACATCGCCAACCGAGTTCAGAAATTCGTCGACTGCCGCACGCGGGACGTCGATCGGCGGGAGCTCTTCATCGTCGAGGGCGATTCGGCACTCGGTTCGTGCAAACTCTCCAGGGACGCCGAATTCCAAGCCATTATGCCGGTGCGCGGCAAGACGTTGAATTGCATGAAGGCGGACTACGACAGGATCTTCAACAATGAAATTATTCTCGATATCATCAAAGTGCTCGGTTGTGGCGTGCAGCTGAAGACCAAAGCCGTAAAGGGTGTGGAGACATTCAATATCGACCGGCTGCGTTGGAACAAGGTCATCATCTGTACCGATGCCGATGTCGACGGCTTTCACATCCGCACAATGATCCTGACATTGTTTTTCCGACTGACTCCGGCTTTGATCGAGCAGGGTTTCATCTATATCGCAGAGTCGCCGCTGTATGAGATTATCAGCGGCGGTATGAGTTATTTTGCCTACACCGAGCAGGAGAAAGCCGAAATTTTGCCCAAGCTTGAGGGTAAAAAATATATCCTCCACCGTTCCAAGGGGCTGGGTGAAAACGAGCCGGAAATGATGTGGAATACCACCATGAATCCGGAGACCAGACGGCTGATTCGCATCAAGCCGACCGACTTCGAGACCACAGCGGAGGTTTTTGACCTGCTGCTGGGAGACAACCTCGCCGGAAGAAAAGATATCATTGCTAAAAAAGGTGCGCAGTATATCGATCTTGCGGACATATCATAGTCAAGCCATTGTTATAAAGGAAAGGGTGTTTATGGGTACCGAGGACATACCGTTATTACTGTCATTGTTTGTTTTGATTCTGCTCTCGTCTTATTTTTCGGGAACAGAGATGGCGTTTTCCGCAGCCAGCCGGATTCGCCTGAAAGGACTTGCGGGAAACGGGGAAAAAAGAGCCGAACTGGCGCTGAAGATCCTGGAACAGTACGACAAATTCCTGACCACGGCCTTGATCGGCAACAATCTGGTGAACATTGCCGCCACCACCATCGCGACGATTTTGTGTATCAGATTATGGGGGGATGTCGGCGCGACCGTCTCGACGGTGGCAATGACAATCCTCGTGCTGATTTTCGGGGAAATCACCCCGAAGACCGCCGCAAAACGGTCACCCGAGCGCTATGCGATGTCTTCAGCCCGTTCAATGTGGGCGCTGATGATTGTTCTTACACCGCTTTCATTTTTGTTCTCCCAATGGCAGAAATATTTGAGCCGCAAAGGGCATGAGGAAACGGCTATCACCGAGGCGGAACTGCTGACTATTGTCGAGGAGAGCCGCCAAGAGGGCGCACTGGACGATAATGAAGGCGAATTGATCCGAAGCGCCATTGAATTTAACGATTTACAGGCCTCCGATATTCTGACACCCCGTGTGGCGGTTGAAGCGGTGGATATCGAGGACGGCGCCGAAGAGATTGAAAAAGTTTTTTTGGAGAGCGGTTTTTCCCGGCTTCCCATCTATCGCAAGAGCATCGACAATATTCTCGGCGTTATCACACAAAAGGATTATTTCGCGAATGCGCGTGCTGAAAACAAACCCCCTGAAGAGTTGATAAAACCGGTCAGTTTTGTGCCGGAGGTCATGCCGGTATCCACTTTGCTCAAATTGCTGCAAAACTCCAAGACTCATCTGGCCGTCGTGACCGACGAATACGGCGGAACGCTGGGCATCGTAACGATGGAGGACATCCTCGAAGAATTGGTCGGAGAGATCTACGACGAACATGACGACGCCGAAGAGGAGACCGATATCGCATTGATAGGTGAAGATGAATATAAAATCAGCGGAAGCGCTCACCTTGAAGAATTGACCACTTTGATCAACATTCCGGAAGAGGATGTGGAAGAATTCGCTACGGTTAACGGGTGGATCGCCGATAAACTCAACAAAATTCCCGAAGAGGGCGATTATTATACGGACGAGGGTTATGAAATCACCGTGACCGACGCCGACGAACGCAAAGCCAACGAACTGATTTTAAAACGCATTCCCAAACAAGAGACGGAAGATGAATAGGGCTCAAAAAAGGAGAGAAAAACTTGGCCAAACGCAAAGGAAAAGAGACGGTAAAAAAGCCGCCGCGTAAAACCGCTGAGGCGTATATTCCGGGCAGTGGAGAGATTCGCAACGAGATCATCACCGATACACTTGAAATCAATTTCATGCCCTATGCGATGAGCGTGATTATTTCACGTGCAATCCCGGAAATTGACGGTTTTAAGCCTTCACACCGCAAGCTCCTGTACACGATGTACAAGATGGGGCTTTTAGGGGGTTCGCTGACCAAATCAGCCAATGTCGTCGGTCAGACTATGCGGCTCAATCCGCACGGTGAAGGGGCCATCTACGATACGATGGTACGTATGACTCGCGGTAACGAGGCCTTGCTGGTACCCTATGTCGAGTCTAAAGGTAACTTCGGTAAAGCTTATTCCCGCGATATGGTCTGTGCCGCCTCGCGTTATACAGAGGTCAAGCTGACTGAGGTCTGTAAGGAACTGTTTACCGATATCGACAGTGATACGGTCGAGTTTATCGATAACTACGATTCCACCACCACCGAACCGACGTTGCTGCCGGTTCGGTTTCCGAGCGTGTTGGTCAATTCCAATACGGGTATCGCGGTCGGAATGGCCAGCAATATCTGCCCATTTAATCTGAAAGAGGTCTGTGAGACCGCAATCGCCCTGCTTAAAAATCCCGATCACGATTTGATTCAAACCCTCACAGCCCCTGATTTTCCGGGCGGCGGTGCGTTGATTTATGATAAAAATGCGTTGGAAGAAATTTATAATACCGGACGCGGAAGCGTTAAGGTGCGTGCGATTTATACGGCGGATAGAAAGGAAAACCGTATCGAGGTCACACAGATACCGCCGACCACGAGTGTAGAGGCAATTATCGACAAGATTGTCGATCTGGTTAAATCGGGACGAATCAAGGAGATTTCCGACATCCGTGATGAGACTGACCTCGCGGGTCTGCGCATTGCGATCGACCTCAAGCGCGGCGCCGATCCCGATGTGATAATGGCCAAACTTTATAAAACAACGACATTGGAAGACGCTTTTTCAGCCAACTTTAATATATTAATCGGGGCTACGCCGATGGTAATGGGAATCAAGGAGATTCTGTCGGAGTGGACAGCTTTTCGGGTCGAGTGCGTCAAGCGCCGGATTTTCTTTGATCTGAAAAAGCGCAAGGATTTATTGCATTTACTGCGCGGCCTTGAGTTGATTCTGCTCGATATCGACCGCGCCATCGCTACGGTGCGAAACACCAAGGAAGAGTCGATGGTCATCCCCAACTTGATGGCCGAATTCGGCATTGACAAAATTCAAGCCGAATATGTCGCCGAGATCAAGCTGCGCAATCTCAACCGTGAATATATATTGAAGCGGTTGGCTGATATCGAAAAACTTGAAGCCGAGATCGCGGAATTGGAACTCGATTTTAAATCCAAACAGCGTCAGTACGGAATTATCATCCGCGAACTCGAGGAGGTCATTAAAAAATACGGCGCACCGCGTAAGACCCTTATTCTTGAACCTGAAGCCGTTACAGCTGTAGAGACACCTGAACCTGAAGCGGTTGATTATCCGGTCACGGTTTATTTTACCCGCGAGGGTTATATGAAAAAACTGACGACGATGGCCGTAAAAAATGCCGGAGAACATAAACTAAAGGACGGCGATGCCATCATCTCGACCTTTGAAACGACGAATAACAGTGAAATTCTGGTGCTTAGCGACCGCCAAAACGCTTATAAGGCCCGGTTGTATGAGTTCGAAGACGGAAAGTCCTCGGCGATGGGCGACTATCTTCCGGCAAAACTCGGTTTTGAAGACGGAGAAGGTATTGTGTTCTTCACCTGCGTGAATGAATATACCGGCACGCTGTTAATCTTCTTTGAAAACGGAAAAGCAGCCAAAGTGGATCTCGGCAGTTATGCAACCAAACAAAACCGCCGAAAATTACTCGGCGGTTACAGCGGAGCCAGTAAAGTTGTGGGCATTTGGCAGCTGAAAGAGGGAGAACCGCAAAATTTCGCGGTTTATACCAATGACACGCGTTGCCTGGTTTTTGATTCCGACTTGCTCGACACCAAGACCAGCAGAAATACGATCGGCGTGACGGTTATCAATTTGAAATCGGGAAGAAAGGTAAAGAAAGTCGTTCAGATTCAACGCATGACAAAGAATATGGAGGCCTACAAAGTATTCTCATTGCCGCGTGCGGGAACGCCCATTAAAACCGAGCAATTGGGACTCGGCTAATACGAATGGAGGATATAAAACCGTGTCTGAGAAATTAACAGGGGTAGACGAACTCGTCGACCGGGCCGGAAAATATCTTGGAGAGACGATTGCAAGCAACATGATGGCCATCGATCATCTCGCAGAGATGTACCTGGGTGATGAAGAGCAAAAACTCATCGGCAAATTGTTCGAAAACAATTTACGGCTGCTGCGTTTTATGCGTTTATATACTGCTTTTGCGCAGTATAAGTACGGGACCGAAGATTTTTATCCCAAAAACAGCGATATCGCGGATTTGCTTTTGTCCGTGTGTTCTCAGACACGCGAGATTTTGGGCGATTCAGTAAGCCTTGAAGAGGATATTCCGCAGACGCCGGTTGTGACGGTTGCCGATTGTAAAAACTTGAGAAAGTGTGTGCTTGCGTTGCTTTCCAACGCAGTACACAATTGCGACAAAATAATTCGGATCTCTTTGAAAAAGACGAAAGCGGGCTTGATAATCACTGTGTTTGATGACGGAAAGCCTGCTGACAAAGCAACAAAAGACCGCATTGAAAAAGGACTTAACGGCGGCATTAACAACATCGACGGCAGCGGCATGGGGCTTGCGGTCGCCGCTATGATCGTTAGAGCACACGGCGGACAACTGGAGTTTGTTGCGCGTAAAAGTGGAAATGAATTTAAAATCACACTCCCTGAGCGGACGGATAACACACTGCTGTTTTCTGCCGGTGTCCCTCAATACGGCGAACGCTTTAATCCGGCAGTCGTGGAACTGTGTGACAGTTATTTAAAAACACTCAAAGAACGGAAGTGAGAAAAGTTTGTATCCCTTTGGCTATTATATCGGATTTGACCAATGGTATTTTATCCTGATTATACCCGCGATCATCATCTCGTTGATCGCTCAGATGAAGGTGAAATCCACATTTGCAAAATACTCGAAAATACCGACGATGCGGGGTCTGACCGGCGCGCAGGCAGCCGAAGCCGTGCTGCGTAAAAACGGTGTCATTGGTGTTCAGATTGAGCGTGTAAGCGGACAGTTGACAGACCATTACGATCCCAAGGCCAATGTGATTCGGTTGTCCGATTCGGTGTATCAATCCAATTCCATTGCGGCGGTGGGTGTTGCCGCACATGAGGCGGGGCATGCGGTACAATACGCCGAGGAGTATTTCCCCATCAAAATCAGGGGCGTCATTTATCCCATCGCGCAAGCCGGTTCTTATCTGTCTTGGATTTTGATTCTGTTCGGCTTGTTTATGAATTTTTCGGGATTGATTTTCGCCGGCATCATTGCTTTCTCTGCAGCAGTTCTGTTTCAACTGATCACGCTTCCGACTGAGTTCAACGCTTCGAAACGTGCGATTGAGGGTATTCAATCCACATACAGCTTAGATGAGGAGGAGACCAAAGGCGCAAAATCGGTCTTAACCGCAGCGGCGATGACCTATGTAGCGGCAGTGATCGTATCGCTGGCTCAGTTGCTACGGTTGCTGCTTTTGTTTGGCGGAAGACGGCGAAATTAACTGTCCATAAAATGGAAATTATTTTTAATCCGGAAACCCCCTTTATTTCCTCACAATTTCGTGCTATAATACCTGAGCGATGAAAATCGCGGGTTGTGAAGCCCGATTTCAACGGTTATGTAACCGTTTTCAACTTGAAAGGTTGGTGTTTGTTTTGAAAAAAACACGTATCTTGGCCCTGACAATGGCACTTGTCATGGCAGTGGTCATGTTTGCGGGCTGCGGCGGAAACGAAGAGAGCAGCGAAGAGAGTTCATATGTTTATTCAATGCCTTCTGTTTCGACGACCGTCGTCAAAAAGGCAGAAAAATGGACGGCTGAAGTCGGCGATGTCGAAGGTTGGGTACCCACAAACATTTCTGAAAATGTTTTCTATTACTCCGAAGCGATTGATAACGACAGCGTTGCATTTATGCAGTTTGTTGAAAAGTTGGCTGACGGCAGAACGTTGGATGACGTGATGCAGGATTACATTGACGACGTTAATGCGAGTACGCTCTATACAAATGTTGAGTGGGTCATTGAAACTCCGCAAAAGACCACATTCGGCGGTAAAGAGTCCTATGAGATCTCTGTGAATTATTCGATTCAAACACGTGCCGCTCGCCACTATCATATCATCTTCACGCAGCTTGATGACGAAGTGTTTATCTACAATAACAACTACACGATCCGCAACGAAGCCAGAGACGAGACGTTGATTGACAACTTGATGGATGCCGTCACATTTGTTCCGATGGCATAATTACAATCTTATTTTGAATCTTTAAAAAGGCGGCCCTACAGGGTCGCCTTTTTGGTTGTCAACACGATTTGTAACTTGTTAAGCGGAATCTTTGTTATTCTATTTCAAACTCGGCAGCGATATAATAACCGGTATCGATAACACACAAATTATCATCCAGTAGATATATTTCTTTAAGGATTCGATATTTGCCTGCGCTTAAGCTGCCGTAGAAAGCGCTGATTTGAAAAGGGAGTTCTCCTATTCCGGATGGTGATATGGAAATCAAATCCGCTTCAAAAGCAGTATTTTCAAGGGTAGGGATAATAGTCCACTTGCCGTTTATCTTTTTTTGCAAATGAACATCTTTGCTATAACCATATGTTTTATCGGATTTATTTTCAATGATAAAGGTTATTTCTTCTGTATCAACACTGATAGTATCAGCGCCGATATTGGATTCTTTGATCGTTAATATGACGTCTGTGTTATTCGGTTCTGGCGCATTCAGTTCCGATGATGCAAAATCGCTGTTTTTGTTTGAGCTGCAAGCAAACAATACGAACATTGCAGATATCATAATAAAACAAATGATAGAATGTTTTTTCATAAAACCACCTCACCATATATTCAACAGCATTGATTTATGTATATACTATACCACAAATTAATAACAAAAGACAATAAACGCCCTATCGTTATTCATGTATTAACGAAAGGACGCTTTTGTATTAGGGTTTTGTTAAATCACAATGCCCCTTTCAGTTTTTCGAGGGCGGATTTTTCGATGCGCGAGACATAGGAGCGCGAGATTCCCAGCTGCGCCGCGATCTCGGATTGCGTCAGCGGCGCATTACCGGCCAGCCCGTAGCGCAATAAAATCACCCGGTGGCTGCGTTCGTCCAGTGAGGAGAGCGCGTCATACAGCCGCTGTACGTCTAATTTGAGTTGTACGGTGTCCTCAAGGTCGAAATCCGCCATCAGTGTATCGATGATTTGAACACTGCCGCTGCCCGACTCGGTCTCGACCGGGTCAAACAGCGAGACGTCGCTCGAGCACTTGCGGATGGATCGGAAGTGCATCAAGATTTCATTGGTGATGCATTTCGAGGCATATGTAGAAAAGCGAAAGTCCTTTTTGCGCTCAAAGCTGTCGGCGGCCTTGATCAGCCCGATCGTACCGATCGAGATCAAATCCTCCTGTTCGGGCGGGTAGGGGGCGAATTTTTTGGCGATATGTGCCACAAGCCGAAGATTATGCTCGATTAATTCGTTTCGGGCATGCTTGTCACCACATTCGATCCGCCGCAGACAGTCGGCCTCCTTGGCAGCGGAGAGCGGAGGCGCAAACGCATTCTTGTCTTTGATATACAGCGCGAGGAAAAAGAGTGCGGAGAGCGGAATGCCGAATAAAGTCATCATCGATATGCCGTCCTTTCTCACGACCCCCGATGGGGAATATCCATTGCTAAAACTATATGCACACAAACGCCGCAAATTGCAAAAAATGTAGGTTTGTCAATGATGTGTTACAAAAAGGATAAAGGAAAAAGGATTAC
>DAOSWV010000028.1 GCA_035380125.1 Oscillospiraceae bacterium | reverse complement strand
TTGGTGCGGGTAACAGGACTTGAACCTGCATGCCCTTGCGAGCATATGGACCTGAACCATACGCGTCTGCCAATTCCGCCATACCCGCAGATAAAAGCGCATCGGAAATTCCGATAGGGCAAGAGTTATTATAAACAAACGCCGCACATTTGTCAAGCATCGGGCAAAGAATTTTTACCGCATTATCATTTTCATCATGCTTTTTAACTGCTGAATGTCCCGGTACCGTCCGATACATAGTATAGAGGGTATGCAGACCGCACGACTGCGCAACAGCCGCCGGGATTTCCATCACTTGGCAGATTAGGAATTATTTAATGGTTGACTGCTAAAGTGCTTTGATTTATAATTTGAGTTGCTCTAAGAGCAATCATCTTTGTCGCGTGACGAAAGATTTTTGCAGTATTACGATTAAAAGTAATCTGTAAAGGTCTTTTTATTTTTGCAAAAAATCAAATCACAAAAATAAAGTCATGTGAAACGAAAAGGAGGATCACAATGAAAATTTTCAAAAAAATGATTAGTATGCTTACGGCATTGCTGGTAACGGTCAGCATGTTTGCTTTCGCTGCTTTTGCGGCAACACAAACGGGAACCGTACATGTTTCAAGTTATTTAAATGTGCGTTCGGCCGCAAACACCGGCGCACCCATCGTCGGTAAGCTTTTAAACGGCGAGCAGGTTTCCATCCTCGGCAGCAGTAACGGCTGGTACCGGATTTCGTATAACGGTGAAACCGCTTGGGTTTCGGGACAATACATAACCGTATCGTCCGGTCAAACACAGACGGGAACCGTAAACGTTTCATCCACAAGCTACCTGAATGTACGTTCAGCTGCCTCCACTCAGGCGACCATCGTCGGCAAGCTTTCAAAAGGCGAGCAAGTTACTATCCTCGGCGAAAGCGATGGCTGGTATCAGATTTCGTATAACGGCGAAATCGCATGGGTTTACGGACAATACATCTCCGTATCGTCCGATCTGGCGCAAATTGTTGTCGATGCGGCAAACAGCGCGATCGGCGTGACTTATGTATTCGCCGGCGCCACGATGAGCGGAATGGACTGTTCGGGTCTTGTCGTTTACAGCTACGCCAAAGCGGGCATTACGCTTCCGCATTCATCCGCGCAGCAGGCCACATATGGCGTTGCGGTAAGCGAGGCCAATCTGCAGCCCGGCGACCTCGTGTTTTTCGACACAGACGGCGGTCTGAATAATATCAACCATGTCGGCATCTACATCGGCGACAATAACTTCATCAGCGCCCAGTCCGGCGCGGGAATTGTTAAAGTAGCATCCCTCTCGAACAGTTATTGGTCAGCCAGATATATGACCGCCAGAAGAATCATTAACGCATAGCACCGTCCAAATTAACCCCGCCCGTCGATAAAACCTTTTATCGGCGGGCGGGGTTGTCATTCTGAGCGAAGCGCATACCATGCGCGAAGTCGAAGAATCACGGCCAGATAACCATTTTAAATAATAACCGTATAGGATTCGCCTTTTTCATTATTGCACATCAATATTAACCGTACTTAAAAATATTTTTAAAATATCTGCATAATCTCTCCCGATCCGGGCATAATATATAGTTTATCCCTTTCCCACCGCGATACAAATCTCCCTTTTGCTGCAACATTAATGCAGGGGCGGATATCATCACCTCCCACAAACCACATTGACATGAAAGAAATTTCGGGATATAATACCAACAGAACAAAAGTTCGGACTTATTCGTGAAAAGGAGTTAATAATATGCCGTTAGTAACAAGCAAAGAAATGTTCAAAAAGGCCTATGACGGCGGATACGCCATCGGCGCGTTCAACGTCAACAATATGGAGATCATCCAGGGTATCACTGAGGCCGCCAAGGAAGAAAACGCCCCGCTGATCCTGCAGGTCTCCTCCGGTGCCCGCAAATACGCCAACCACACCTATCTGATCAAATTGGTCGAAGCGGCACTGATCGAAACCGATCTGCCCATCTGCCTGCATCTCGACCACGGCGACACGTTTGAGCTGTGCAAATCCTGCATCGACGGCGGTTTCTCGTCCGTTATGATCGACGGTTCCCACCACTCGTTTGCCGAAAACATCGAACTGACCAAAAAGGTCGTCGAATATGCCCATGCCCACGGCGTGGTCGTCGAAGGCGAACTGGGCCGTCTGGCCGGTATCGAAGACGCCGTTCAGGTCAGCGAAGAAGATTCGTCCTACACCCGCCCCGAGGAAGTCGAAGAATTCGTCGCCAAGACCGGCGTCGATTCGCTGGCCATCGCCATCGGCACTTCCCACGGCGCCTATAAATTTAAGCCCGGCACCAAACCGCAGCTGCGCTTCGACATCCTTGACGAGGTCACCAAGCGCCTGCCCGGCTTCCCGATCGTGCTGCACGGCGCATCCAGCGTCATGCCGGAATACGTCAAGATGATCAACGAAAACGGCGGCAACATGCCCGATGCGATCGGTGTACCTGAGGATCAGCTGCGCCAAGCGGCAGCCAGCGCGGTCTGCAAGATCAACATCGACTCCGACCTGCGCCTTGCGATGACCGGCACCATCCGTCAGTATTTCGCCGCGCATCCGGATCACTTCGACCCGCGACAATATCTCAAACCCGCCCGCGAGAACATCAAGCAGCTCGTCAAACACAAGCTGGTCGAAGTCCTCGGCTGCGCAGGCAAAGCATAAACATCTAACGCAAAAAGGCCGATACGAAAATTCGTATCGGCCTTTTTTGATGTTAAAAAAGCAAAACGGTCATTATTTAAATGCCCGTGCCGCTCTAATTTGATTCAATCCGCCAGCGATATTTATCAACCGCAGCGTCTGATAAATTCCTCCTCGGTTCGCTGCACCAGCTGCCCAATGACATCCTCCGGCGAAAGCAAAGTTTGATTTACCTCCATCTCTGTCCAACTGGCCTTTATCTCCGGATTGGGATTCGCCATTCCCTCCATGATTGCCAGTCCGATTTCCCTGCGCACTTCGTCCACACTGACGCCGTTGAGCACGGCTACTTTTTCGAGAATATCCGCAATTTTTCCCTTGTCCATTTTCTTGTTGGTCCTTTCTTCGCTATGATTTATGTACATCGGATTATATTGCAAAGCTCTCGCTGCAAGCCCTGCATATAACTCCTATAAATAAATAACATAAATAGGATAGCGAATACTGTCGAATTGTAAAGGAAAAAATAAATTTTTTATTATTTTTGAATTTTTATACAGGTATTTTATTCCTATACAAGTCTTTGACCGTTGATATACACATGGAACTCCAACCCCAGTTTTTCCGCGGCTTTCCGGCACAACAGCATGCGATCGAGAAAGATCTCGAAATATTCCATCGCCGAAAACCGCCCGGTATCAATGGTCAGCTTCAATTCAACAGCGGTCTTTTCGTCGTTGATTTGGGTCGTGGCCTTTTTAACCGAATAGTTGACGCGGTCATGGATGTCGAACTTGGTGATGTCGCGGTTGCGCACGCGGCTGCGGCGCACGTCGGTTTTGTCAGCCAATATCAATGCGGCGGCGACGGCGTTGACGGCCTCGGCGGTGCCCTCGTCGTGGTTTCCGATGGCGGTCACGATAGTCGCAATCTCCTCGGCGCTGGCGCCCATATGGTCTAAAATACGAAACGCCATCACGGCCCCGCTCTGAGCATGGTCGATGCGGTTGACGAGGTTGCCGATATCGTGCAGATATCCCGCAATCTGGGCCAACTCAATCTCGCGCTCGGAATACCCCAGCGTCGTGAGGATATACTTGGCGGTCGAAGCGACTTTCAGCACGTGCGAAAAACTGTGTTCGGTGTAACCGAGCGCAATCAGCGATTCGTCGGCGCGGGTAATGTAGGTCTTGACAGCCTGATTGTTTTTAACTTGTTCGAATGTAATCATTTATGATAGTTCCTTTCTTTTTTTCAAAGTTGTCATTCTGAGCGATCTAAGAATTGCGCGTAAACGCAATTCTTTCAGGGGATAAGCCGAAGGTTTTTCCCTTGGCGAAGAATCTCGGACTGATACCGGTTTCCTTCTACTTCACAAGTTTGACGTTTTCCTCCCCGAGCAGCGACCTGAATTGCCGCAGCAATCCGTCGGTCGGCGTCACCCACATATTTCGAGGCGCTCTTACGAGTTTCTTTGTGTTTTTGAAATAGCAGAAAAGCGGCGTATCGCCGATGCTGAATTGGACGATGTATTTGACCTGCTCCATATTTGGATCATCTTTGGAAAGCAGTTTCAAATATAACCCGTTTTTGGAATCGGATATCGGTTCCGCCGATTGTTCGGGCACGGGCGGCAGATTGCTCTCGTCGGGCGCAGTGATATTGTCTGCGATCAGCTTAACTTCAAAGCTCTCCTGTTCGTTATCGTCGTTTTCGCGTACCGAGATCCGCCCCGAAAAAGAGAGGGCTTTCCCGTTTACGAGCAAATCGGCGCTCTTGGCGTATAAATCCGAAAAAACCACCACCTCAAGCCCGGCGGTCTTGTCTTCAATTGAAACAAACGCCATGCTCTGCCCGTTTTTCGTCATCTTGACAGTCTTGGACGCGACCACGCCCAGCAGTTCCATGCGCTTGTTGTCAAAATCGGAGGCGTTTTCCCCGAGCAACGAGGAGATATCGGGAATGCGCTTTTGCTTTTTCAGCCCCTCGAACTTGTCCAGCGGATGCGCCGATAAAAACATTCCGGTCACTTCGCGTTCCTGCGCCAAAATCTCATCTTGAGAAAACTCAGCGGCCTCGGGCAGCTGGGTTTCGGGCGGCTTTTCGGCGTTGTCGAACAATCCCAATTGCCCCTCCACGTTCTCACGGTCACGTTCGGCAAGTTCGTCCAAAATCAAGCCCGAGCCGCTCATCATTGCCCGTCTGGAACCCGGCAGCGCGTCAAACGTCCCGGCCTTGATCAGTGACTCCACCGCACGGCTGTTGAGTTCACGCCCGTAAACCCTGGAACAAAAATCATAAAACGAGCGGTACGACCCTTTGTGTCTGCGCTCCTCGACAATCAGATCGATCACCGCGCTGCCCAAATTTTTGATCGCCAGCAGCCCGAACCGAATACCGTTTTCGGTCGGCACAAAGGTCTTTTCACTCTCGTTGATATTCGGCGGATAAATTTTCAGCCCATGCCGCTTACAGTCCTCGATGTACTGAGTCGCCTTGGAGTCGCCCATCATGCTCGAAATCAACGCCGCCATATATTCCTTATACCAGTGTGTGCGTAAGTAAGCCGTCTGATAGGCGATCAGCGCATAAGGTGCGGCGTGGCATTTGTTAAACCCGTACCCCGCAAAGGTCTCCATATCGTCAAAAATTCGGTCTGCGGTTTTCTCATTGATGCCCAGCGAGACCGCGCCCGGCACGATCACTTTTCCGCTTTCATCTTTTTCGCCGTGTACAAACCGCGCGCGTTGGCGCACCATCTCTTTTTGCTTTTTCTTGGCCATCGCACGCCGCACCATGTCGGCCTGCCCGTACGAAAATCCGGCCAGATCACGGCACACCTGCGTCACCTGTTCCTGATAGGCGAACACACCGTTGGTCTCTTTCAAGGCATTTTTGAGTTTCGGATGCAGATAGTGAATATTGCGCGGGTCGGCTCTTCCGGCTATATATTGCGGAATCGCTTTCATCGGTCCCGGGCGGTAGAGCGAGATCGCAAGCATCAAATCGTCGAGGTGCTTCGGCTTCATGTCGATCAACAGCTGCCGCATGCCGCCCGATTCGAGCTGAAAAATCCCGTCGGTATCGCCCCTGCCGATCAGTGCGTAGGTCTTGGGGTCGCTTTCGGGAATCTTGTCAATGTCAAAATCCGGTGCGCTTTTGCGTACCAACTCCACCGCGTCGTGGATGACTGTCAGATACCGCAGCCCCAAAAAGTCAATCTTTAAGAGTCCGAGCTCCTCGAGGTAGTTCATCGTATATTGGGTCACGACCGCCGACCCGTTTAAAGCCAACGGTACGAGACAGTAGGCCGGCTTGTCGGTAATCACGACACCTGCGGCGTGGGTCGAGGCGTGGCGAGCCGTACCCTCGAGTTCTTTCGCCGCCGCGACGAGTTCCGCCGCCTGCGGGTCGTTTTCGCATTGCTGCTTTAACGGGCTGTTCGGGGCCTCGTAAGCGTCCTCGATCGTACCGAACATTGAATGCGGAATCTTTTTCGCGACGATGTCGACGGCGGCATAGCTCATCCCGAGTGCCCTGCCAACGTCCCGAATGGCGGCTCTTGCCTTCATCGTCCCGAAGGTGACGATCTGGGCGACGTGTTCGGTGCCGTATTTGGCAATCACATAATCAATAACTTCCTGCCTGCGTTCCTGACAAAAGTCGATGTCAAAGTCGGGCATGCTCACCCGCTCGGGGTTTAAAAACCGCTCGAACATCAGGTTATAGCGCAGCGGATCGACGCCGGTAATCCCGAGACAATACCCGGTCAAAGAGCTTGCACCCGAACCGCGCCCGGGTCCGACCGGAATCCCGCGCGATTTGGCATAAGTAATAAAATCGGCGACGATCAAAAAATAATCGGTAAAGCCCATCTTCTCGATGGTGTCAAGTTCATAATCCAGTCGTTTTTGAGCTTCGGCGCGGTTTTGTTCATCATATCGCTTTGCAAGTCCCTCTTCGGATAACTTTCTCAGATATTCAAAATGCGTAAATCCGGCGGGCACGTCAAAATGCGGCAGTTTGGTTTTTCCGAACTCGAATTCAAAATTGCACTTTTTGGCCACTTCAAGGGTGTTGGTGATTGCTTCGGGCGCAAAGGCAAACCGCTCCGCCATCTCAGCTTCGGATTTCAGATAAAACTCCTTGGTCGGAAACTCCATCGCTGACGGATCGTTGATGTTGGTGTTGGTTTGAATGCAGATCAGAATCTGCTGCGCACGGGCGTCGGACTTGTCCACATAATGCACGTCGTTGGTCGCCACGACTTTGATGCCGAGCCGTTTGGCAATCCGCATAATCCCTGCGTTAATGCCTTTCTGATCGGGGATGCCCTGATCCTGCATCTCAAGGTAATAGTCCTCTCCGAACACCGACTTATACCACATCGCGGCTTCAATTGCCCCGTTGAAATCGTTTTGCCGCAGTTTCGTGGGCACTTCGCCGAACATACAGGCCGACAGCGCAACCAGCCCCTCGGCGTGATCTTTAATCAGTTCTTTATCGATGCGCGGGCGGTTATAAAACCCCTCCATCCATCCTTTGGAGATCATATAGATTAAATTTTGATAACCGGTCTCGTTTTTGCAAAGTAAAATTAAATGCTGTGAGGTCTCATCCGATCTTTGCTTGTCCGACATCGCCCGTGGCGCAACATAGGCCTCACAGCCGATAATCGGCTTGATGCCGGCGGCTTTTGCGGCCTTGAAAAACTCGACCGCGCCGAACATATTTCCGTGGTCGGTGACGGCGACTGCGGTCTGTCCCAGCTCTTCGCAGCGTTTTAACAGCTTGCTGATGCGGCATGCGCCGTCGAGCAAACTGTATTCGCTGTGCAGATGCAGGTGGACAAAACTCACAGTGCGTCACCCTCCTTTACCGCAAGCTCCTCGGCGAGTTTGACGATCTTAGCCAGCCGATGGTTGACGCCGCTGCGCCCGATTCCGAGTAAAACCCCGAGTTCCGAGAGCGAGGCGTCGTCGTTTTCGATACGCGCCGAAGCCGTCGCCCGCAGTTCCGGCGGCAGGTGGTCGATCCCACGTTTCGTTATGATATATTTGATCGCCGCGATGTGCTTTGCGGCGGCGTCCCTCGATTTTCCGAGGTTTGCCGCGTCAAAGTTCATCTGGCGGTTGAGGTTGTTCGAGATGTCGCGCAAAATGCGCAAATTGGAGAGTTCAAACATCGCCTCGGTGTCGCCGAGTGCGGCTAATAAATATTCGATCTGCTCGCCGTCCTTGAAATACACTGCCCATTTTTCGCCGCGCTTGGTCGTCAGCGGACGAAATTCCAACGTCTCCAGCAGCCGTGAAAGTTCTCCCGCCGCCCGCTCGGTCAATCCGGAAAACTCCAGATGAAAATCTTTCGCGGGATCGGCGGCCAGCCCGGTCGAAATGAACGCGCCGCGCAAAAAATGCTGCGCCGCTTCCGGATTTTCAAACAAGGATTCATCCAGCACCCCGTTTTCGTTAAAAAGCCGAAACACATTAAAAATCTCAGTTCTGGATTTTTCGACCGGCTTTGCAAAATCCACGGTGGTCAGCGCCCGCATCGGGTCGGCGGCACGCATTTTCGGCGACCGCGCCGTTTTCAGGCGGTATTCGCGCAAACCGGTGGCACGCAGTTCTACGGGTAAAACATACCCTGTCTCGCGTTCAAAAATCTCCCCGAGCGCAATCACCGCTTCGGAAATCTCAGTCCTTAAAAGATAATTTTTCTGTCGTCCGGCGTGCAAAAACAGCAGTCCGCTGCCAAACGCCCGTCCGTATTGCAAGGGCGTCGCAAACGTGCAGAGTTTGGTTTTCACCTCATTGCAAAACGACATTTCTACTCCAAAAATTTAATTTCACATACGAGATCAACGCCGTTGCGGCATTTGATCTCGTCCTGAATCAACGCGATCAGTTCCTTGACATCTTTAGCGGTCGCGTTTCCGGTATTGATAATAAATCCGGCGTGCTTTTCGCTGACCTGTGCGCCGCCGATGCATTTCCCTTTCAGCCCGGCCTGTTCGATTAGCGCGCCGGTGTAAAAACCCGGAGGCCGCATAAACACGCTGCCCGCGCTCGGATAGTTCAACGGCTGTTTGTCACTGCGGCGGTTTGAAATATCGGCCATCTTGGCCCCGATTTCCGCACCGTCACCTTGCGCAAGCTCAAATTTCGCCCATAAAATCAGCAGATCTTTATCCGTAAAAAAGCTGTGGCGGTAGCTAAATTCGCATTCTTCCTTTTTCAGCGTTTTGACTTTTCCGTCCGCGCCGCAGTAACCGATTTCGGTCACGACGTCTTTCAGTTCGCCGCCGTAAGCCCCCGCGTTCATATAGACCCCGCCGCCGACGCTGCCCGGAATGCCGAACGCAAATTCCAGTCCCGACAGCCGGTTGGCCTGCGCGAAGCGGCAAAGACCCGTCAGCGAACCACCCGCCTGTGCCGTGATGATATTCTTGTCGACGCTCAGGTCGCCCATCTTTTCGCCGATTCGGATCACGACCCCGTCATAGCCCTCATCCGAAACCAATAAATCGCTGCCGCGTCCCATAATCGTGTGTTTGATCCCGTTTTCGGTGCAAAAGCCCAACAGTGCAGCCGCTTTTTCAGGCGTATCGGGTTCTGCAAACAACGCGGCGGAACCGCCGATGCGAAAACTCGTATGTTCGCTCAGCGGTTCATCAATACGATATTGAATTTTCTCCCGTTCGCAGAAAAAGGCCGCTCTTCCGGTCAAGAAAACCTCCTAACGAATGTTTCCGAGGAAAGCCGCGCCGATAATACCCGCGTCGTTGCCGAGTGTCGCCGCGACGATTCTGGTCTGGGGGATGCCGCTCCGGCTGTAGGTCTCTTTCGCAATGCGGGACCGCAGCGGTTCGAGCAAAAAGTCCCCTTCTTTTGAAATTCCGCCGCCGATGCAGAACACCTCCGGCTGAAAAATATTAATGAGGTTGATGATACCGCAAGCCAGATAGTCCAAATACTTGTTCCAGACCTCCCCCGCAGCTTCGTCGCCCTTACGCACGCCGTCACAGGCAGTCTTGCCGCCCGCGTTGTCAATGTTGCCGCCTGTGAGCTTCCACATAATCGAGGAAGGATGTTTTTGCATCCCGAGTTTGGTCATCTTGACCATTCCGGTCGCCGAAGAATAGGCCTCAAAGCAGCCCTTTCGCCCGCAGGTACAGGGCCAGCCGTCCTTTTCGATGACCATATGCCCCAGTTCCGCACCCGCGTAGTTGAATCCCGCGTAAATTTTCTTGTCGATGATGATGCCGCCGCCGACGCCTGTTCCGAGCGTGATGGCAACCAGGTCTTTGACGCCCTTACCCGCACCCGCCAGCATTTCGCCGTATGCCGCCGCGTTGCCGTCGTTTTCGACGAAGGTCGGAACGCCGAGTCCCTTTTCGACGAGATCGACAATCGGGACGTTGTTAAACCCTAGGTTGTTGTTGTAGATAATTACACCGCTTTTCGGCTCGATCGAACCCGGCGCGCCGATTCCGGCCCATTTGATGTCGGCCATCGTCAGCCCCGCATTTTCTACAGCGGTTTTGGCGGCGGTGACCATATCGGCGGCGATTTCCTCCGCAGGCCGCGGCAGGTTGGTTTTCGCCGACCCTCTCCCGACAATTTTATAATTCTCGTCGCAAACGCCGACCGCGATGTTGGTACCGCCCAAATCAATTCCGATATAGTACATGATGTTTTCCGTCCTTTTATGATTTAATTGATTTATTAATCTTTCTTTTTGGTGGATTCCTCGAAATCCTCCGTATCCATACCCAGCTGCTTCATCAGTTCCAGCGTGGGATTATAGCCGAACTTTTTATCGCGGTTATTCATGGCAGCGGTCTCGATGATGATGGCTAAATTGCGACCCGGCTTGATCGGAATCGTCAGGCACGGAATTTCAATCCCCAAAATGTCAATCGTCTCATTCCCCATACCCAGCCGGTCATAGACCTTTTCAGCATCCCAGGGTTCCATTTCAATGACCAGATCGATTTTCTCAGTGGCTTTGACCGCGCCCATCCCGAATAGCCGGCGCACATTGACCACGCCGATACCGCGCAGTTCGATAAAGTGGCGGATGTTCTCGGGGGACGAGCCGACCAGTGTCTTGTTGGACACGCGGCGAATCTCCACCGCGTCGTCGGCAATCAGACGGTGTCCGCGTTTAATCAGTTCCACAGCGGTCTCGCTCTTGCCGACACCGCTGTCCCCGAGCAACAAAATCCCCTCGCCGGAGACCTCCACCAAAACACCGTGGCGGGTAATGCGCGGCGCCAGTTCGACATTGAGCATGGCGATCAATGCGGCCATAAACTGTGAGGTCTGCTCCGCAGTTTTCAATAACGCCACGCCGTATTTTTTCGCCGCCTCGACAAATTCGACCATCGGGTCCATATCGCGAGTGAAAATCACCGCGACGGGCTTTTTGGCCATATAGTCATCGGCGCCCTTTGCGCGCTGTTCCGGAGGCATATTCTTAAAATAAGTGTGCTCGACCAACCCGATAATTTGAATGCGGGTCTCATCGAAATAGTCGAAAAAGCCGATCATCTGCAGACCGGGGCGATTGACCTCGCATGACGAAATCAGGATGTTTTCGGGTTCCTCCGGCATAGCAACCGGGACAAGTCCGAACTCATTGATGAGCTTTGACAGTTTCACCGTATATCGACCCAAATACAACGCCCCCTTCGCAACGAATTATACAATATTCTCCGCAGGTTTTCAACCTGTAAAATCGCGTTTTTACGTTCTGCAGCCATTGAAGCGTCCGGTTTTGCAGTTTTTTGCATATAACCGAAAAATTCAGAATCCATAAGGGCGGTTTTACAGACGAATCAGATCGGGTTTTACAGTACCGTCTCTGATTTCAAGAACCGCGTAAGTCTGTACGCCCCCATATTTCAAAGTACCGGGACAGACGACCCAAACCCCGTTGACAAATTCGATATTCGGAATGTGGGTGTGCCCGTGCAAAACGACTTTTGCCTTTTCCTTTGCGCCGAACAACACCGCGCCGGAAAGTCCGTGAAAATCCTCCCCGTGTGCAGCGGCGATTTTCACTCCCTCAAGCGTCCGAACGTCCTTATGCGGCAGTTCACAGCCCATGTCGCAGTTGCCCTTTACGCCGATGCGTATTATGTCGACTTTGAAAACACCCGGCTCAACCGCCGTAAACGCAAAGTCCCGCCAACCGTCGCCAAGATGATAAAACCCGTCGGTATCTGGATTTCCCGCAATCACTTTTTCCACAGTCTCGGCGTTCCCGTGGCTGTCGGACATTACAACGATTTTCATAATAATACTCCCGTTCGCATATTCTTATCAAAAAGGAGATGATCGTATGCCGTTGACACAAAACGACCTTGAAGTTTTAAAACGGCTTTTGGACGACGCCCAAACCGAATCCACACCGGATCCGCATATCCGCCTGCTGACGGCACTCGCCCCGTTTCTGCCGCCCGACCGGCAGCAGCGGCTTCCCGCTGCCATTGGATTGGTCAAATTCCTGAAAGGCGGCGAATATAATGCCTGAATACAACGATAAAGACCTGATCAAGATGCAAAACGACGCCATGAAGCGGGTCATGGAGATGCAGCGCCGCGCCAAGGAATCCTATTCCGCCGCGCAGAGTCCTGCCGCAACGACCGGTCAAAACGCCGGCGGACCTGTTTTCTCCTCACTTGGACCCACGGCACAGGAGACTTTTTCGCATCAGTCCAAATCCGATATGCAAAACCCGATACCGTGCCCCGATCTGGTCAAACAGCTTTTCATTCTGCTGGGTACCGACGATCCGATTCTGAACGCTGCGCTCGCTTATTTATTATAACATATTCCTCGGGCCAATTGTAGGGGCGGATATCATCCGCCCGCTTTATTACGATAAAAAAGAGCGGTTCTCACCGCTCTTTTTTAATGATTATCAAAACTTGATCTTTTCCATTTCTTTTTGAACCATTTTCGAGATTCGATCAAACTCGTTTTTAAACCGACAAAATTCCTTTGTACTCGGGTTACTGCATTCATCCGGGCCGCTGCAGCGTGCCATTTGAAACGGCCCGTCGATGGCCTCGATAACTTCCGCTAGTGAAATTTCCCCCGCCGGCTTTGCAAGTTCATAACCACCGCTGACGCCTTTGTAAGACTTTGCGATGCCGGCTGTAACAAGCTTACGCATAATTTTCAATGTGAATCGAAGTGTGACTCCGGTGCGTTCCGAAAGCGCACCGGCATCCAATCGTCTATTCTCATTGGCCATAACCGACACGATCCGAACCGCATAATCCGCTTCAAGCGTCATGTTGGTGATATTCATAACAAGACCTTTCTCCCGGATTATTCAAGGAAATCCTTGAGCCGTTTGCTGCGGCTGGGGTGGCGGAGTTTACGCAGAGCTTTGGCCTCGATCTGACGAATACGCTCACGCGTGACGTTAAATTCCCTGCCGACCTCCTCGAGGGTGCGCTGACGTCCGTCCTTGAGCCCGAAGCGCAGCAAAAGCACTTTTGCCTCCCGCGGGGTAATGGTGCGCAGCACGTCGTCGAGCTGTTCTTTCAGCATCGTCAGATGTGCGGTATCGGCAGGCGATGGCGCGTCGTCGTCGGGAATGAAATCGCCGAGGTGACTGTCTTCCTCTTCACCGATCGGGGTCTCAAGCGAAATCGGTTCCTGCGCCACGCGCAGAATCTCACGTACTTTGCCCGTGGTCATGCCGACGGCCTCTGCGATCTGCTCGGGCGTGGCCTCCTGACCGGTCTTATACAGAATCTGATTCCCGGCTTTTTTCACCTTATTAATAGACTCCACCATATGTACGGGGATACGGATGGTTCTGGCCTGGTCGGCGATGGCACGCGTGATCGACTGGCGAATCCACCAAGTCGCGTAGGTGGAGAACTTGAAGCCCTTGGTGTGGTCGAACTTTTCGACGGCCTTAATCAGACCCAGATTGCCCTCCTGAATCAAATCCAAAAACTGCAGACCCCGTCCGACGTAACGCTTGGCAATGCTGACGACAAGACGCAGGTTGGCTTCGAGCAGACGTTTGCGGGCGTTTTCGTCACCCTCGTTCATGCGGGTTGCCAACTCGATTTCCTCTTCGGTTGAAAGCAGTCCGACCCGTCCGATCTCTTTCAGATAGGCCTTGACCGGGTCGTCAATCAAAACACCGTCGACGGCTAAAGAGGTCTCAAGATCCGGACCACTGTTGAGTTCGGTGATAAAACTTTCGACGTCCTTGATGGCCTCACTGTCGGGTTCCAGCAGATCTTCGACCGGTTCCATATCGATGGGCTCAATGTCGAGATCGGGAATATCGCCCTCCGGTTCTGCATCCTCTTCGGCAAATTCATCCTCTTCGTTTTCCGTTTTTTCGACGGGTTCGCCGTCGTCACCGAGAATAAGCTTATCAATATCAAAATTCTTGAGAATTTCTTCGTCGATATCGTCAACGGTTATCGGCTCCTCGTCCTCTTCGTCTCCGGCGCCGAAATCCCCGTCTTCTTCGAGTTCTGTTTCTTCTTCCGATTCATCCTCAAGATCGATATCATCGAATTTCTGGTCAAAAAAGTCGTCCTTTTCCCCGATCATCTCCTGAGACGGCATTTTCGGCAAAGATTTCTCCTCGGGTGTTTCGGCGTTCTTTTTCTTGTTTTTGTCTTCCATGTAAATGGTCATCCTTTCGTATCTTCAGCTTTTCTTACTCTTTTGAAGATCACTGATGTGTTCCATGAGCTGTGTATCGTCGCCGATGTCGATGGGTCGATCGAGCTTGAGCCGGTCGATGAATTTTCCGACCTCGTTCATGTCGGAACACGGCGAAGGCCCCGACAGCATTTTTGACAGTTTTCCCATCTGCTCAACCGTAAAATTTTCTCCGAGCGGCGAAATGTCGATTGCGCCCTCGGGTGCGCGTACCTTGACGTAGTCCAGCACCGAATCCCAAAATGGATCGGGCAGTTTTTCGTCGGCAAGCAGCGCGCAGACACGCCCGCAGTCGGCGGGATTATCAAACAGATAGCGAATGATCCCGGCGCAGATTGCATCGAATTTACCGTTCTTTTCGGTTCTTGCCAGCGCTGACGGAGGCAGTCCGCTGCGTCGCAGCTCCTCCTTTTGGCGCCGCTTCGCCCGGGAGCGCCGAAGCCGCGTAATCTCGGATAAAAGCGCCTTTTTGTCAGCCGATAAATCGTCGGCCGCCTTTGCGGCGTATACGTCTGTTTCGACGTCACTTTCGAGATTTGCGAGTTCCGAAGCCGTCTCCTTCAGGCAGGCGGTCTTTTCCTCGGGGAGGTCTAAATCATATTTTGCCTTAATCGCCCTTAATTTAAACGAAAGAGCGTCTGCACTGCCTTCGAGCAACGCGGCAAAACGATCCGCACCGAATTTTTTAATGTACTCGTCCGGATCCTTGGCCTCTTTCATCTCCAAAACCCGGGCCGAAATCCCCGCATCGCGCAAAATCTCATAGGCGCGCTGCGTAGCGGCCGTTCCGGCCTTATCGCTGTCGTAGGCGACCACGACCTTATCGGTATAGCGCGCCATCAGACGCGCCTGTTCCTGCGTCAATGCCGTCCCGAGCGTCGCCACCGCCTGGGAAAATCCGGCCTGATGCAACATAATGACATCCATATAGCCCTCGGCCAAAATCAAATTCCCGGCCTTGGCCTTTTTGGCGAAATTGAGCGCGAACAGGTTGCGGCTTTTTTTGAATACAACCGTGTCCGAAGAGTTGATGTATTTGGGCAGCGAGTCATCGAGGACTCTTCCGCCGAACCCGATCACGCCGCCCGCCGAGTCGATGATGGGAAACATCACCCGGTTGCGGAACATATCAAAAGTCCGGTTATTTTTCTTTGCGGCTAAAAACGCGCCCGCCAGTTCGTTGTCGGAAAATCCCGCAGCATTCGCGGCCTTTTTGAGGTTGTCCCATCCCGCTGGTGCAAAACCCAGCCCGAAACATTTGATGGTCTTATCCGACAACCGCCGCTTTTTAAAATAAGCCAACCCCGCTGCGCCCTCGGACGAAAAAAGCCGCTCGTGAAACCAGCGCGCCGCAAAACGGTTGAGTTCCAAGACGCGGAGTTTTTGTTTGGAGTTGTCCTGCTCAAAGACGGTCTTCGGAATTTCGATCCCCGCGCGTTTGGCCAAAAACTCAAGCGCTTCCGGGTATTCAAGATTCTCGACCTGACGGACAAAGGTGATGATGTCTCCGCCCGCCCCACAGCCGAAGCAGTGATAATGCCCATCCTGCGGCCATACCGTAAAAGACGGCGTCTTTTCGGAGTGAAACGGACAAAGGCCGACCAGAGTCGTGCCTCTCTTTTTGAGTTGAACATACTCGCCGATCAGCTGTTCTATGTTGGTGCGATACTTAATTTCGCTGATAATATTTTCGGCAATCAGAGCATATCCCCCCAATCTACCAATATGTCATTATAACATATTTTTTGGCTTTGTCAAACCAATTCGGGTGAATTTTCAAAAAAGGCAATTATTTTTACGATAATCCGTAGGGGCGGCCCCGTGTGGCGCCCGTCAGACATCGTCCCGGTCTTCTATAGCCTTACCGTTGATCATCCGTTTGTATCCCGTCGTCAACTTCCTTTTGCCACCGTTTCAGCCGAGTGCGCAGATCGGCGAGTTCGGCGGCATATTTCGGGTCATCCGCCAAATTATTCAGCTCGTCCGGATCTTCTTCAATCCGGAATAACATCGTCTTGCGGGTGCCTTTTCCGTCGAGCGGCACGGTGGGGCCTGTTCCCACACCCTCGGGACAGTTGGCAGTCAGCGGCCATTTGATCGGATTTGCCGATTCATCCCGATACCATTCGATGAGTTTATATTCGCCGTACCGTACCGACCGCGCATAATTTTTATAGGCGCAGCATAAATCGTCGCGCACACTTTTTTCTCCGCGAAGCACCGGCGCAAAGCTCTTGGTCTCCACGGTTTCCGGAATTTCAAGCCCGCACAGGTCGCACAGCGTCGGGAAACAGTCGGATAAATAGCATAAAGCATCCGATTTCTGCCCTGCGGGAATCCCCGGTCCGGCTAAAATCAACGGCACACGAACGCTGTGGTCATAGACCGACTGCTTGCCGAATAATCCGTGCTGCCCGATCGCCAACCCGTTGTCGCCGGAATAGACGATAATCGTATTTTCGAGGAGACCCCGTTGTTCCAGAAGATCAAGCAGCCGACCCACACGGTCGTCAATGTGGGAGATCATGGCATAATATTCGGCCAGATGCCGCCGCACCAGTTGGGGTGTACGCGGCCACGGCGCGAGCGTCTCGTCGCGCAAAACCATGTCACCGTCGTCAAACGGATGGCAGGGCATGATATTATCGGTGAGCCGCAGACCGTCCGCTTCATAGAGTTTCCGGTATTTTTCGGGCATCGTGCGGGGATCGTGGGGCGCCATAAAAGCCACATAGCCGAAAAACGGCTTGTCGCTCTCTTGGGACAGCTTCTCCTCCATCAGATCGGTAAACAGGTCGGTGGAGTGCTTGTCCCCGATGCGGTCCTTGCGTGCATTGTTTTTAAATAACGGCATCCCGAGATGGAATCGGGATTCATAAGGTTCAATCTCCGGATAGACGCCGTCCGCATGAAAATCGCAGACCGGCACGTTCCAATGGTCGTTCATGCCGCCGAAAAAGATATTGCCGCCGTCGGTAAAACTGCGGGCATAAGAGGAGGTGCCGTTGTGCCATTTCCCGACGCCGATGGTTCTGTAGCCGTGCTTTTGAAACCATTCGCCCATCAGCGTGTGGTTTTCGGGAATCTCCTGTCCGCACCGATCCAGGTGAAAAACGGTTTTCCCGGTGTGCAGCATTGCCCGGCTGGGCATACAGACCGCGCCGCTGGTACCGCCCATGATGTGCGCATGTGTAAAATTTGTCCCCATTCTTGCAAGCCGATCGAGATTCGGGGTGTGAATATCGGGATTGCCAAGCGCCGCCAGCGTATCAAACCGCTGATCGTCCGCCAGCAGAAACAGTACATTCGGTTTTTTCATAATTCCTCCTCCGCTTTTTTGATTTTTCGGTTTATTCATTTAAAATCCGCACAAAGTCGGAAACGCGGCTACCACGCTTATGTTAAACAGATTTCCTAACGCGTTTGAATCCGACATCCTGCCGGAACGTTTGAGACCGGTGTCTCACCACGGAACGGCTGATAGCCGTTCCCTACATTTTATGAAATCTGAACCGAGGTCGGAAGCGCGGCTACGAAACGACGTGAACGCAGATTCTGCTTCGCGTTTGACCGCGGGTTCTCACCCGCTAGCGGCCCCAGCCGCGCGGGATAAACAATTCCTCAAAAGTATGCACCGCATAGCGATCGGTCATGCCCGCGATATAATCCGCAACCGACTGCGATAAATGTTCGGGGTCGACCGGCGCGCGTTTGGCGAGTTCCGCGGGGTTTTTATAAAAATACGCATATAGGGTCTTGACCATCTCCTCGGCTTTGCTCTCCTCGCTCTTTGCCACCGGATTCTTGTAGACCCTTTCAAACATAAATTCGTGTAATTTATCAAAATATCGGCTCAGTTCGGGGCCGGGGCCGGGATCGACACAATCAACGCCGTGTTTGATGACCCCCGCGACCAGTGTTGTGATGCGGGCGCTTTTAGTTGGCCCGAGCACATTGCGGATCTCGGCAGGCACATCGGTCTGCTTGATGATCTCGGCGCGCACCGCATCCTCGATGTCGTGGTTGACGTAAGCGATCCGGTCGGCCAGCCGCACCAGCCGCCCCTCGAGGCAGTCCGACCATTTTCCCGTAGTGTGGTTGACGATCCCGTCGATGACTTCGGCGGTCAGATTCAACCCTTCGCCGTCTTTTTCAAGGCATTGCAGCACCCGAACGCTGTGTTCGTAATGCTTAAAACCATCCTCGCATAAATCATTCAGCGCCCATTCGCCGGCATGCCCGAACGGCGTATGCCCAACATCGTGACCCATGGCGATGGCTTCGGTCAGATTCTCGTTCAGCGACATGGCGCGCGCCATGGTGCGGGCGATCATCGCGACTTGAATCGTATGGGTCAGGCGGGTGGTGTAGTGGTCGCCGCGCGGGGACAAAAACACCTGCGTCTTCTGTTTGAGGCGCGAAAACGAGGAACTGTGCACAATCCGGTCGGTGTCCCGTTGAAAATCCGTGCGGTAATCGCAGGGCTTTTCGGGCCGCACCCGACCCTTGCTGCCATCTGCAAACGCGGCATTCGGCGCCAAAATCAGATGTTCTTTCCGCTCCAGTTCTTCTCTGATCGTCATGTCCTAGCCCCTTTTCGTTCCGTCATACAATATTCGTGTAGGGGCGATTCGCAATCGCCCGCTGGTTCTTGCTTCCGGCCTCTTGCCTCCCTTGTTAAAGGGAGGGGGACCGTGAAACGGTGGAGGGATTCATCCCGTAAGGATGGCCATCGGTTGTCCGACGTGCGAATTTCGCTCCCTTGTAAACTTCACCTTTCCTTTGTCGGAATGGTGCCGAACTGCGCTCGCCCGCCGGCCACAATGTAGGGGCGAACTTTGTTCGCCCGCCGCGTATGACATCGGCTCATGATTTGCGGGCGAACACAGTTCGCCCCTACGACATAAAACTTTACACTCAGGATAAGTACCGGTCGCCGCCGTCCGGGAAAATGCCGCAGATGCGGGAACCCTCGGGCAGCGAATCGGCCACCTGCTTCATCGCCTCAAACGCCGCACCGGACGAAATCCCGACCGACAGGCCGTATTTCGCCCCCAGCGTTTTCATCGCTTCGACCGCGTCGTCTCCTTTGACCGTGACAACACGGTCGGCCAGCGTCGGATCGTAATTTTTCGGGATAAATCCCGCGCCGATCCCCTGAATCCGATGCGGTCCCGGCTGTCCGCCGGACAATACCGCCGACTCGGCGGGTTCTACCGCCACACAGAGCAGTTTCGGCAGTTGTTCTTTCAGCACCCGTACGGTTCCGGTAAACGTACCGCCCGAACCGACGGTCGCGACAAAGGCGTCGATTTTTCCGGCGTCGTGCAAAATCTCCTCCGCGGTGGCACGGTGGCTGGCCGGATTGGCTGGATTTTCAAACTGCATCGGCATAAAAGCGCCTTCGGCCTCGAGCTGTTTGGCCGCTTCAATCGCACCCGACATGCCTCTTGCGGCGGGGGTTAAAACCAGTTTTGCGCCATAGGCGGCGATCATTTTTCTCCGTTCGACCGACATGCTCTCGGGCATGGTCAGCGTGACCTCATACCCCATCGCGGCGCCGATGGCCGCCAGCGCGATTCCGGTGTTGCCGCTAGTTGGTTCCACAATTTTGCCGCCGTCCAGTTTTCCATCCTTTTGCGCGGCCAAAATCATCCCGAGCGCCGGACGGTCCTTGACGCTGCCGGTCATGTTGTATTTTTCAAGCTTGCATAAAAGCGTTCTGCCGTTGTATTCGATCTCGACAATCGGTGTGTTTCCGATCAGTTTTGAAACGTCCATCATTCTTCCTCCGTTTCACTCTCGTCCGGGGTCTCCAGTCCCAACACCTGAACCGCATCGACGCCGTCAAGCTGTTCGACGCTGCGCAGTTTCTGCCGCATGACGTTGGTGCGCGTCCCGACGAGTTTTTCCAGTTCGCTGTCGGCTTGCCGCAGGCGCGTGCGGGTGTTTTCCAACACGTCCGCAAACTTCTCGAATTCGGTTTTGACCGCACCGAGCACCTTCCACACGTCGCCGCTGCGCTTTTGAATCGCAAACGAACGAAACGCCATCTGCAAGCTGTTCAGCAGCGCCGCCATTGTGCTGGGTCCCGCAATCATCACGCGGTAGTCCCGCTGTAAAATTTCAATCATGCCCTGCTTAACCGCCTCAGCGTATAAGCCCTCGAACGGCAGAAATAAAATGCCGTAATCGGTGGTATGCGGCGGGCAGACGTATTTGTCCCGAATATCCTTGGCTTCGGCTTTTATGGTGTTGATCAGCTGCTTGGCGGCCGCATCAACAACCGCCTTGTCGCCGGTCTCATAGGCGTCGCACAACGCGGCATAGGTGTCGCCCGGGAATTTGGAGTCGATCGGCAGCCAGATCGGCGAACCGTCGTCTGCGGGCAGTTTGACCGCAAATTCGACGTGGTCGCGGCTGTCCGGCTTGGTGGTGACCTCGCGTTCGTATTGATCCTGCGTCAGAAAATCGTCGATGATCGCGCCCAGTTGGACTTCGCCCAAAACGCCGCGTGTCTTGACGTTGGAAAGCACCTTTTTCAGATCGCCGACACCGCTGGCCAGCGACTGCATCTCACCGAGTCCCTTGCTGACCTGTTCAAGCCGCTCGCTGACCAGTTTGAACGACTGTCCCAGCCGCTCCTCCAGCGTCTTCTGCAGTTTTTCATCGACGGTCTGCCGCATTTGTTCAAGCTTTTGTTCGTTGCGGTCGGAGAGGAGCTTCATCCGGTCGTCCATGCGCAGCAGTGATTCGTTGACGGCTTTCTGCAGCGCATCCTGACTGTTTTTTAACTGTTGTGTCAGCTCGATCAGGCGTTTGTCCTGGATATCCGAAGCCGCCCGCTGCGACTGCATCAGCGCACCCGTCACGCCCTCCATCCCGGCGCGCATCGCGGCGGTATTCTCGGTGCGGTTACGCGACAGCTCGTCCGCCAGCATTTTTTGCTGTTTTTCACTGTTTGTGCGCACAAACGAAAAAATCATCAGCGCGGCGACGAGTATCCCCGCGAGATTGGTTCCGATCAAAATGAACAGTTGTCCGGTTGTCATGATTATAGCAATTCCTTCCGCAGATTAATTGAAAAATCTATTTTTCAATCTTTTCGCGCATCTTCAAAGGCGGCGGGTTCAACGCCACGACCTCCTTGAATACGGCGGTGGACTTATAGGTGATCTTGCGGTCGCGGTGCAGCCGCCCGAACACCCACAGCGTATATTTGGTCTTTTTCCCGATCTCATCGAGATAAATCTGTAGATTGTCGCAATCGACGTAGCCCGCTTCCATCGAGGCCAGCATCGCCGCCGAGGGCTGGTGCGTCAGAATATAATCGACCTGCCAGCCGGTTTTCTCGAGATTTTCGCGCCCGTACGCGAATTCGTCCTCCCCGGGCAGTTCGGCGGCAAACCAGTTACCGCATTTTTGCTTGCTCTCGATGTCGTCGCTCTTAGCGCCGCCGAAAGCGAAAATCTTTTTACCCTCAATTTCAAAGACGCTGCCGCGTTTCAGCCACCGCAGGTTTCCGCTGATGACCGCCGCTTCACCACCTTGGTACTCGTTCATCGGATATTGCATCAGCAGGTCATGATTCTCGTTTGCGCCGTCGACAAAACAGATGTCGAACTTGCTCTTCCCGATCTTTTTCAGAAGTTTTTCCTCTGCCTTATCGCCTTTCCAGACGAAGCCGAAATCCCCCGCAATCAGCAGAGTATCGCCTTTTTTCAGATGTTTGCAGGACGTTTTGAGCTTTTTATAATCCCCATGCATGTCGCCGGTTGCGAAAATCATAATGTCACCCTTTCACACGCTCTTATAAAACCGAGAGCGCCTGTTCGAGATCGGCCACAAGATCGTCAGGGTCCTCAATGCCGATGGAAAACCGAATCGTACCCTCGCTGATGCCGGCGGCTGCCAGTTGTTTTGCGCTGAGCTGCGCATGGGTAGTCGAAGCCGAGTGGTTGACCATCGACCGGCTGTCACAGACGTTGGAGACGTTGGCGAAAACCTTGAGCCTGTCCATGAATTCGGCGCATTGATCACGGTCGCCGCCGAGTTCACAGGTGAACACCGCGCCGCATCCGTTCGGCAGATATTTTTTGCAGACCCGTTGGTATTTCGATCCGGACAGTGCCGGGTAACTCACGCTTTTCACTTTCGGATGTTCGAGCAGATATTCCGCGATAATCTCACCGTTTTCGCAGTGCTTTTTCATGCGCAGCGACAATGTCTCAAGCCCGAGCAGCATCAAATACGCGGTGTTCGCGGCCATACAGCCGCCGATATCGCGCAGATATTTGCTGCGCAGCCGTGCGCAGAACGGCGCATCGGCAAAATCTTTGGCGAACACCACGCCGTGATAAGACGCGTCCGGCTCTGCAAACTGCCGATAACGCGGGTTATTCAGATAATCGAACTTCCCGCTCTCAATGACAATTCCGCCCATCGCATTGCCGTGCCCGCAGATATATTTCGTCGCCGAATGGACGACAATATCCGCGCCGAATTCAAACGGGCGGCATAAGTAAGGCGTCGTAAAGGTGGAGTCGACCACAACGAGCACGCCATGCCGGTGCGCGATCTCGCAAATCGGTCCGATTTCGGCAACCGCCGCGCCGGGATTGCTGACCGTTTCAAAGAAAAACAGTTTCGTACGGTCGGTGATGGATTCCTCCCAAGCCAGCAGGTTGTCCCCATCGATAAAATTGGTTCTGACGCCGAATTGCCCGAAGGTCTGACCGAGCATATTGACCGCGCCGCCGTAGATTTTACGCGCCGCCACAATCTCGTCCCCGCTCTCACAGAGATTGGCGACCAGCGAAAAGATGGCGTTGTGTCCCGACGAAAACGCAACCGCCGCCGCACCGCCCTCGAGCAGTGTCATACGGTCCTCAAAAATCCGGACAGTCGGGTTGGAAATGCGCGAATAGATGTCGCCGTCCTCTTGCAGCCCGAACAGCGCCGCAGCCCGATCGGTGGTACCGAAATCATAGGCATTGGTCTGGTAAATCGGCGGGGTCATGCAAAAATTGTGCTCTTTCGGGTCATATCCCCCGTGAACCGCAATCGTGTCAAAACCCGGGTTTTTCATATGTATTGCTCATCCTTTCACAAAAACCGGGCGTGTTCCCCGGTTCGACTCTTATCAATGATCCTTTACATAAACATTACCAAGTATAAAAAATTTGCAAATTACCCTTTTCTTTTACGTCGAGTTTTGGTATAATTAAATCGTAAAAGCCGTTTACATCCGAAAAGAGATTAAATACGGGTACATTATAACATTTCGCGAGGCGATATTCAACAGGAGGTGAGGGGTCTTGCGCAAATTCAAGCGCGCCGCCGCCATATTCGTTATGTTATTGGTCCTCTCGGGGACTTTTCTATTTTCGGCTTCCGCAGAGGGGGTCTATGCCCCCAACGAGGAGCCGCAGGCCGAGGGTGTCTACATCGTCAATGAGGATACCGACCTCGTTATGTACGATAAAAACGGCGAGGAGCGGCTCTATCCGGCCTCATTGACCAAAATCATGTCGGCTATCGTCATCCTCGAAAACGTCAAAGACCTCGACGGCACCGTCGGCACCATGACCAACGAACTGCTCACGATGATTCAAGGCACCGGCAGCGCCGTGTTGAATCTGGCCGTCGGCGAAGAGATCACGATGCGCCAAATGCTGTATGCCATGCTGCTTGCCAGCGACGGCGACGCGGCACTATTGGCCGCCGCAACGACCAGCGGCAGCGTTGACGCTTTTGTGCAGCAGATGAATGAAAAAGCTACCCAACTCGGCTGCATCAATACCCATTTTACCAACCCGCACGGCCTGCACGACGATAACCACTATTCCTGCGCATACGACATCTATCTGATGATCAAAGAGGCCATGAAATACCCGGTGTTCAACGAGATCGTCAATTCTACCCGCTATACAATCCCGGCGACCAACAAACACGCCGCCCGTACCATCGTCACCACCAACATGATGCTCAGCTATAACCTCGGCGGATCGCTCTATTACGAACCTGTCCGCGGCATCAAAACCGGCTTCACGACACCTGCCGGTCCCTGTCTTGCCTCTCTTGCCGAAAAAAACGGGCAGCGCTATATCATCGTCTTATTAAAATCCACCCTGACTTCATCGGACGGCTCTGTTGACCGATACGGCGCGTTCAAAACAACCAAGACGCTTTATGAATGGTTATTCTCGACGTATGCACTTCAAACACTGCTCACCGAGACCACCGTAGTCAAGAGCATTCCGGTCAACTACGGCGACGGCGTGGATGAGATCGGACTCGTCCCGTCTGCGGAATTCGTGACCATGGTTCCCAAAAACGCAGATATCAGCTCCATTATCGTCAAATTCGACGATGAGCTTAAAACCAAAACCGTAGACGCTCCGGTCGAGGCCGGTACGATTCTTGGTACTGCCGAGCTGCTGATCGGCGACAAATCCCTCGGAACGGTTCAGCTCGTCGCCGCCACCTCAGTCTCACGAAACGAACTCTCCTACATACTGGCTCAGATCGGAAACTTCTTCTCCTCCGACATTATGATTATCATCGCCTGCGTATTGGCGATTTTGATCGCCGGCTACATCATTTTAAATATCGTCTATAACCGTAGAAAGAAATCCCGGTATTCCGCCCCGAGCAAACGGTCCAAACGTCCGCGTTCGCGCAACCGCAACATTTTCCGCTGAATTGAAGGGCACTAAGCCCATTATAAGGAGCATTATGGATCAAAAGCAACGCACAAAACAACTGGATAAGCTCGAAAGGGAAGGCGTCACCTTTGTCAGCCGCGACGGCGTGGTAATTTCCGAGGAGGCCATTCTTTCTCCGGGTGTCGTGATTTATCCCGGCACCGTTGTGGAAGGCGCTTCGGTCATCGGCGGCGGCTGTATTCTGGGCCCCAACACCATGCTTGTTGCATGCAGGATCGGCGTCGGCGTTCGGATCAACTCCTCGCAGTGCTATCATTCCGAAATTGACGACGGCAGCCATATCGGACCTTACGCCCATGTACGTCCCGACTGCAAGATTGGCAAAAACGTCAAGATCGGGGCGTATGTCGAGATCAAAAATTCCGCCATCGGAGACGGTACTTCTTTGGCGCACCTTTGTTATGTCGGCGACTGCGACGTAGGCGAAGATGTCAATTTCGGCTGCGGCGTTGTAACCGCCAATTACGACGGTAAACAAAAATACCGCTCGACCATCGGCGATAATGCTTTTATCGGCTGTAACACAAACATCATATCCCCGGTCAAAATCGGCAATAACGCATATATCGCCGCCGGTTCCAATATTGACCGCGACGTTCCGGAGGGCTCGCTGGCCATCGGCCGTGAACGCCCCAATATCAAGGAGGGCTGGTCAGACAGGTTTTTTAACAGAAAATGAATAACGGAGGAATGTGAAACATGCTGGTACACGGAAAGGATATCAAGATTTTCTGCGGAAATTCCACCCCGGAGGTCGCCTCCCAGATTGCCCGCCATCTCGGCACCGAAGTCGGAAAAGCCGAAGTGGGGACGTTTTCGGACGGTGAGATCTCGGTCTCGATCAAAGAGACGGTACGCGGCTCGGATGTTTTTGTCATTCAGTCGACCTGCAATCCGGTCAACAACAACCTGATGGAACTTCTGATCATGATAGACGCGTTCAAACGCGCGTCGGCAGCCCGCATCACGGCGGTCATTCCCTATTTTGGTTATGCCCGGCAGGACCGCAAAGCCCATGCACGCGACCCGATTTCGGCCAAACTCGTGGCCGACCTGATCACCGCAGCCGGCGCAAACCGCATCCTCACAATGGACCTGCACGCACCTCAGATTCAGGGGTTTTTCAATATTCCGCTCGATCATCTGTTAGGCGTTCCGCTGTTAGCACCCTATTTCAAAAAAATCCACGAACAGGATATCTGCGACGTCGTGGTGGTCTCACCGGATCTGGGCTCTGTCACCCGCGCAAGGCAGTTTGCCGAACGCATCGGCGCCCCGCTGGCTATTGTCGACAAACGCCGTCAGATGGCCAATGTCTGCGAAGTGATGAACATCATCGGCGACGTCAGGGATAAAAAGGTCATTATCGTTGACGACATGATTGATACCGCCGGAACGCTGTGTAACGCGGCCAAGGCCATCCTCGAAAGGGGCGGCGCGGCGGAAGTTTGTGCCTGTGCCACACACGGCGTACTCTCCGGACAAGCACTTGAGCGTATCGCGGCCAGTCCGCTCAAAGAGATCGTTGTACTCGACACCGTTCCGGTCGGTCCGGAGAAAATGAATGAAAAAATCACCGTCCTGCCGATTGCACCGGTATTTGCCGAAGCCATCCTGCGCATCTACAACGACCGTCCGGTTTCCCCGTTATTCGATTAAACAATGTAGGGAACGGCTATCAGCCGTTCCGGCGGGCAGCGCCCGCTCACAATACGCGAGGTAGAATCTGCAAATTTTATCGCTTCGTAATCACGGCGGGTAGAACCCGCTATCAATCCGCGCGTTAAAATCTGCGGCCCACTCGCTTCGTAGCCGCGTTTCCGCCCTCGGCGTGTCCCCCCTTTCGATATAATAAAACTGTAGGGAACGGTCTTGACCGTTCCGCAAGGAGTTTTTCACTTGGGCCTCTTTTCAAAAAAACCGGATATTTTTTTAATCGTCGGTCTCGGCAACCCCGGAGGCCAGTATTCCGGTACCCGCCACAACGCAGGATTTATGGCTGCCGATTTTATCGCGCATAAACAAAACGCGCGTTTTAAAAAGAAATTCCAGTCCGAATGGGCCGAGGTGAAATTCGGCAACAAAAAATGCTATCTGCAAAAGCCGCACACCTTTATGAACAACAGCGGCCTTGCCGTACGCGATGCCTGCAATTTTTACCGCATCCCGGTCAAAAATGTGATTGTGATGCACGACGATATCACACTTGAGCCTGGACGGTTCAAACTCAAGACCGGCGGCAGCGACGGCGGACACAACGGCCTTACCAGCATCATCACCAACATCGGCGACTGGGATTTTCAGCACATCAAAATCGGTATCGGCGCCAAAACCATCAAGGAGATGCCGCTGTACGACTATGTCCTTCAAACACTCTCGGATGCGGATAAAAAGGCGATTGAAGGGTTATTTGACGACGTTTACGGCTGTATTGAAATGATCGTCGCGGGCGATCCGGAAAAGGCAAAGGCGGAATACAACCACCGCTTTGACAACGACAAAGAAGGCAAATGAAAGGGTTTTTACAACATCTCTCGGGGCTGTCGGGCATCGTTCGGATTCGGGAATCGGCGGCAAAACACAAGGCGTGCGCAATCACCGGCTGCACGCCGTCTTTTCGCACTGCGGTGCTGGCGGCAACCTGTGAAGAACTGGATCGCCCGGCACTCGTTGTCTGCCCGTCGGAGGGTGAAGCCGAAAAATTCGCCGTCGACCTGCGCCAGTTTATGGACGACGTTTTTGTATTACCCGCCCGCGAATTGATTCTGACCGCCTCGGGCGTCAGTTCGCACGAATACGAACGCGAGGCGTTGGGTGTGCTCGATGCCGTCCGCTGCAAAAAGGCAAAAGCCGTGATCGGCACCGCCGAGGCCTTTACCCGCCATACGGTCCCGCCCGACGTGCTGGCAAGCCGCCTGATCGAACTCAAAACCGGCATGACGATTGCCCCCAACGACCTTGCGCAGCGCCTTGTCAAAGCCGGATATGTCCGCGTCGATCCGGTCGAAGCCAAGGGGCAGTTCTGCCTGCGCGGTGGTATCGCCGACGTCTATCCGTCGAACAGCGAAAATCCGCTGCGCATCGAGTTTTTCGGCGACGAGATCGAGCGCATGGCCTTTTTCGACGCCGACAGCCAACGCCGTACCTCCAAAGCCGAACGAATCCACATCGTCCCCGCCAACGAGATTTTCCCCGATGATCCCGAGCAATTTATCAAGGACCTCGAGTCGTTCTGTTCCGGTCTGCACACCAAAAACGCGGGCGACTACCGCAATAAAACCGAGTCCGATCTCGCCGCCCTGCGCGAGGGGCGTCGCATCAACTATGACCGCTATTATAACTTAATTCATAAAAAGCCCGCCACAATCTTTGATTATCTGAAAGATCCGGTCTGCGCTGTGTCCGATTTCGCGCGCACCGCCGAGGCCGGAAACGGCTTTGAAAAGCGGTGGCTCGGCGAATTGACCTCCGCGCTTGAAGAGGGTTTCTGCGCCAAAGGCGCCGACGAGTTTTACGAGAGCATTGAAGTGTTATTCCAACGCGTCAGCGAAAGCGGCGGCCTGTTTTTCGACAACTTCGCCAAAACCGCGCTGTCCGACCGCGTACAGGATATTGTCGCCTTCGACTGCCGCTCTAACGCCGTCTGGAACGGTTCGCCCGACACCCTGAACGAGTGGCTTTCCGATGTTTCAGAAGGCGGTTTCACGCCGCTGATTCTGGTTCCGACCAAGCGCGCCGCCAAGGCCCTGATCGATGACCTGACCAATTCCGGCAGACCCTGCCTTTTATATGACCTCGCCGAACCGTTTCAAGGCGATACGACCCATGTCGCGATTGGTGCACTGTCCGGCGGCTTCGAACTGCCCAAACTCAAATTTTCGCTGCTGACCTCAACCCCGCCCCGAACCGTCAAGACCACGGTCAAACGCGCCAACGCCATCGGATCAATCTCCGAGCTCAAACCCGGCAGCTATGTCGTCCATCAGGCGCACGGCATCGGCCTTTATAACGGCGTCGAGACCATCACGGCGGCGGGTGCGACCAAGGATTATTTGAAAATCTCCTATTCCGGCACCGACGTGCTCTACCTGCCCGTCACCCAGCTGGATATGCTCTCAAAATACATCGGCCCCGACAACGACGGTCAGGTCAAACTCAATAAACTCGGCAGCGCCGAATGGCAGCGTACCCGCAGTAAGGTCAAAGCCGCCGTCCGCGATATGGCCGACGAATTGATTGCGCTCTATTCCAAACGTCAGAGCGTTCAGGGCCATGCGTTTGCACCCGATACCCCTTGGCAGGAGGAATTCGAACAGCGTTTCGAATACGACGAGACCGCCGACCAATTGCGCTGCGTCGAAGAGATCAAAGCAGACATGGAAAAACCGATCCCGATGGATCGGCTTCTGTGCGGAGACGTCGGCTTCGGCAAGACCGAAGTCGCCCTGCGCGCCGTGTTCAAGTGCGTCATGGACGGCAGACAGGCCGCGATTCTGGCCCCGACCACGATTTTAGCATGGCAGCATTACGAGACGCTTTTGCGCCGCATGAGCGGTTTTGGCATCGAAATGGGCTTGCTGTCTCGCTTTGTTACGCCCAAACAGGCCTCCGCAACCAAAGCCAAACTCCGTACCGGCGGTATTGATGTCGTCGTCGGCACCCATAAAATATTGCAAAAGGATATCGCTTTCAAAGACCTCGGCCTGATCGTGGTCGATGAGGAACAGCGCTTCGGCGTCGCGCAAAAAGAGACGCTTAAAACCAAATTCCCCGAAGTCGATGTGCTGACGCTGTCGGCAACCCCTATTCCCCGCACCATGAACATGGCCATCAGCGGCATTCGGGATATGTCGATGATCGATGAAGCCCCGATCGACCGCCACCCGGTGCGCACCTTCGTCGCCGAATACGACCTGCATATGCTGTCCGACGCCATCCGGCGCGAACTGCGGCGCGGGGGCCAAGCCTATTGGCTGCACAACCGAATCGAGGACATCGCCTATGTCGGCGCAAAACTGCAAACGCTGATTCCCGAGGCGCGCATCGTCTGCGCCCACGGCCAGATGGATAAAGAGGAGCTCTCGGGCATCTGGCGGCGGATGATGGAGGGCGAAATCGACGTCTTGGTCTGCACGACCATCATCGAGGCCGGTATCGATCTGCCCAACGTCAATACCCTGATTATCGAAAACGCCGACAAAATGGGGCTTTCCCAGCTGCATCAAATCCGGGGCCGCGTGGGACGCAGTTCCCGCCGTGCCTACGCCTATCTGACCTACCGCCCCGAAAAAGCCCTTTCCGAAGTCGCCCAGAAACGCCTCGAGGCCATCAACGAGTTCACCGAGTTCGGAGCGGGTTACGCCATCGCCGTCCGCGATATGGAGATCCGCGGCGCGGGCGATTTATTGGGTGCGCGTCAGCACGGCCACATGGCCTCTGTCGGTTATGATATGTACCTCAAACTCCTTGCGGAGGCGGTCGCCGAAGCCAAGGGCGAAAAACCGGCGGCGCAGAATCCGCCCTGCCTCATCGACCTGCCCGTCGACGCCTATATCCCCCCTGCTTACATCAAAGAACCCGGTCAACGGCTGGATATCTACCGCAAAATTGCCGCTGCCGGCAACAAGAACGCCGAAGCCGAAGTGCTGGCCGAACTGCGCGACCGTTTCGGCGAACCGCCGGTTCAAGTCTCGCGTCTGCTCGAAGTGGCCCGTCTGCGCAACCGCGCCACAGCTTGCGGGGTCACGGAACTTTCCAAGCGCGGCGACGGTCTGGTGTTTTATATGGCCAATCCCGAGCGCTCCTGCCTGCCGGAACTCACCAAGAAACTGCGGGGCCGCGTGATGATGAACGCCAACGGCGCGAGGCCGCATATCTACGTCAAACTGCTCAAAGACGACCCGGCGGTATTGACCGCCCGTGTGCTCGAATTTTTATCCGGTTCCAAATTGGACTGAAACCTTCTCCTCGAACAATCCGCCTACTGTTTCAGTGCGAGCACAAACAAAAGCACGACGCTCAAGATACCAAAGGCGACCGATGCGATTCCGATATTGGAATGAAAATTCATCGAACTCACGTCGGTTGCTTTTCCTACCTTAATCCACAGACCGCACATCAGTGTGGAAAAGAGCAGCAGACTTGTGATAATTGCGGTGATAATTGAAATAACTTTCATTTTAAAACTCTCCTTAAATTTTGATGATGTTGTCTACCAATGTGTCGATATAGTTGTTTCGCTGAGCTTCATCGAACAGATCGACACCGCAGTAGATGCGAAATTCCGACGGACACAGAATCGGTGCCTGAAGCGGCAGCAGTATCTGCAGGGCAAGAACTCGCAGCTGCATCTCATCTTTCTTTCCGCCGAAGATCTCTCTCAGCACAGGTACCAAAAGAAGCTGCGCTTTGGTATCGCCGTTTTGCAGACTGTGTGATACAGCAAACTGCAGCAGTTTTTCATACCCAACCGCGTAATCGCAAAGCGCTTTCAGCATCGTTTTGAGCTTTTGAACCGGCTGCCCAGAATCACTCGAAACGGCGAAATCCCCGGCCATATGAGTCATGACGTCTCCGATTGCCATGCTCATCAAATTATCCTTCGATTGAAAATGATAATTAATCAGCCCGATGCCCACTTCTGCGCGCTCGGCGATTTGGCGGATCGTAACTTTGTCGATGTCATCGGTCTGCGCAAGAATCTCCTGCGCTGCTTTTAAAATTCTGGTCTTTGCCTCTTGATCGTTGTTCATAACAACCTCCTGTCCTACGGTGGGTTCCTCTGCAGTTGAACGCCATCCGTATCTGTTTTGAACATGTTCAGTATAATATAGTTTCCTTGCTTTGTCAATACCTAAATTAAAAATTTTTTAATTTTCTTTCTTTTCATTCTGATTGCATAGGGTTATAAAGAATTAATAAAACTCTTTGATGTAAATCCACCACCTTGCGTAAAAAATCGGGCGGTGGTACAATAGTCGGGAATTGATTTCCCGGGGAGGTCAAACCTTGTTCACACTCGCCATTCTCATCGGAAAAATCGGCGCTTTTTTATTGGGCTTAATCGGACGCGGCAGCGACCTGCCCGGTCGAGTCGCTTTGAAACTCTGCCCGAAATTGCTCGGAAAATTTAAACGCAACGGTAAAATCATCGCAGTCACCGGCAGCAACGGTAAAACCACGACCGCCGGCATGATCGCCCAGACGCTGACCGCCTGCGGCAAGACCGTCAAAACCAATCCGATCGGCTCCAACATGATCGGCGGGGTTGCCACTGTCTTGCTCAAGGCGTCCAACTTACGCGGGCAAATCAACTGCGACTTTTTGGTGCTCGAAACCGACGAGCGTTGGTCTCGGCTGATTTTCGCCGACTTCAAACCGGATTATATGCTGGTCACCAACCTGTTCCGCGACCAGATCACCCGCAACAACAACGTCGATTTTATTTTTGATATTTTGAATGGCATCATCACCCCCGAGATGACCTTGATTCTGAATGCCATGGACCCGATCAGCGTCCGCCTCGGCAAGGACTGCCGCAAGGTGTACTTCGGCTGTGACGAAAGCGGAATTACCAGTAAAGAGCCGCTCTCGATCACCCGTGACTGCAAGGTCTGCCCGGTCTGCAAGCACCGGCTCTCTTATGACTTCTATCTGCATAACCATATCGGAAAATACCACTGCGACAACTGCGGCTTCACCGCACCGGTTCCGGAATATCTGCTGACCGATCCCGACCTCGAAAAAGGCACGGCTAAAATCAACGGCATTAATGTAAAACTTGAGGCTCCGACGGCCTACGGATTTATGAACCTGAACGCAGCCGCAGCCGTCTGTACCGAAGCCGGTTTGCCGTTCGATCAGGTTATTGCCGCCCTGAACGGTATCAAGACCAATAAAACCCGCATCGACCGATTCAAAATCGGTGAACGTGATGGCGTTATGATCCTATCGAAAAACCAAAACCCGGTCTCGTTCGACCTGTCGATCTCCGAGGTGCTGCGCATCCCGGGCGATAAGACGGTCGTGGCCTATATCAATAACATCAACCACACCAATCACCGCGACACCACCTGGCTGTGGGATATCGCGTTTGAGCGGCTGACGGGTAATGTCAGCAACGTCATCTGTGCAGGTCCAAGGGCTTATGACCTCGCGGTGCGGCTCAAATATGCGGGTTTCGACATGGACACGGTGCTGGTGGAGCCGGACAATTCGGGCATCAAAGCGGCGGTCGCCAAGACCAAAGGGACGCTGTGCATTCTGACGGAATTGTACGACGCAAAAACGATCATGGAGGCGGCGGGAAGATGAAACTGTTACGGCTTTACGACGACCTGCTCGATCTCTACGGCGACGGCGGCAATTTCACCGTCATCAAAAAGCGGCTTGAAGCCGCCGGATACGACCTGACTGCGGAGTACCGCACAGTCGGCGAACCGTTTGACCTGACCCAATACGATTTCGTCTATATTTCGCCGGGTCTGCCCAAAAATCTCGCTGTCGCGGCCTTCGATCTGGTACCGCGCTGTGAAAACCTTTTTGAGGCAATCGAAAAGGGCGTGGTGTTTCTGACGACCGGCAACGCTCCGGCGCTGTTCGGAGAAGAATTCGTGCTGGACGACGGCGAAAAAATCAAGGGCTGCGGATTATTCCCGGTACGGCATACCTTCGGAAAGAAAATCACGATCCGCGACCTGGTCGGTGTGACCGACAGCGAGCTTGAGATCACGGGCTTTTTAAACAGCACCGACACCCGCGAAGGCGACTATGAAACCCCGTTTATCCGCATCACCGGCAGCGGGAAACAAACTTATAATCAAACAACCGACGGCGCGCGCCTGAAAAATTTCTTTGCCACCGAACTGCTCGGGCCGGTGTTGGTACGCAATCCGGAGCTTCTGCGGCGAATGCTGACACTGATTGCGGGTGAACCGCTCCCGCCCTATGATGATTCGCTTGAAACCGAAGCCGCAGCGCGCATATCAAAGGAATTATCATTGTAGGGGCGGATATCATCCGCCCGCGAAAATAACCGCAATTAGAAATGAGGAAGTTCGGAAACATATAACTTTTACAGAAAACTTTCTGCCATTTTGACGGGCGGATAATATCCGCCCCTACATGTAAAAAGGCCCCTTTCGGGGCCTTTAAAATTCCCCTCTATGGAGGGGTGGCATGAACATCCACGATGTTCATGACGGGGTGGTTCCTTTACTTCTTCTTCCTCGAGATATATTCCACAGCGCCAGCCCGTAAAACACGACCGCGCTTCTCCTATTCCCCTCTGTGGAGGGGTGGCCCGCAGGCCGGGGTGGTTTTATCCTACCTCTTCTTCCTCGAGATGTTCCATAGCGCCAGCCCGTAAAACACGACCGCGCTTCCGATTAAAATCAAAATGCTCGTCGCTACCGATACCGTGGTCTCACCGAATTTGAACGTCGCACCCATCAGCTGCTCAAAACTGTCGATCGTCTCCGCAGGCGCACCCTCAAAGGTAGCCGCCATCGGCGCCTCCATCATCACCTGCCGAAATAGCAGCGCGGCATGGGACGGCGGAAAACACTTGACTACCCATTGCACACCTTCGGGCAGCTGCCCGATGGGCAGATAGATGCCGGTTAAAAAGCCGATCAGCGTGCCGATGACGGTGCTTGCGGTCGCAAACGCATTGATACTCTTAAAAAACGAGACCAGAAGCAATACCATCGACGCATTGGTCGTTGTGGCTAAAACGACCAGCCCGAGCACCTTTAAAAGCGCTTCAAATCCCATAAATTCACCGCCGCTCACGATGATATAGACCTCGGCAAGCACCACCGTGACCAAACTCATGATGATGCCGATGATAATCGAGCTGAAAATATACCCGCCGACGATCTTGCCGTTTTTGATCGGCGAGACGGTGAAGTCCTTGATGATCTTTTTGGATTTGTCGTCGACCATTGTGCCGAACGCACCCATCGTCGTCGTGACCGAGGTGACCGCGAGCAGCCCTGCCATAATCCAAGAGTTCATCAAAAACTCCGCGCCGGGCGCGTTGCCTAAACTGTTGACCCATACGTCGCCCAAAAACAGCGCGTAAAGCCCGATGATGATAAACACCGCCAATAAAGAAAAGAACACCGAGGCCTTGTCTTTAAAAAACACTTTCAGATTTCGAACGCCGAATCCGATCATGACCTCATCTCCTTTCCGGTGACAGCGATAAAGGCGTCGTCCAGCGTACCTTTCATGACCTCAAACCCCGAAATCATATACCGGCAGGTCTCGAGAATCGGCAGCGCGTCAATCGTCGCTGAGAGTTCCGTCTCAACGGTGTCTGCGGTGATTTTATAGGTTATGCCCATCTCCGCGAGCTTTTCGGCGACCGTTTTTACGTCTTTGCAGGTCAGAATCAGCCGGTCTTTGGAGTATTTCTCTTTCAGTTCCGCCGGCGTGCCTTTTGCCGAAATTTCTCCGTTATCGATGATAATCACATAGTCGGCAGCGGCGGCCTCCTCCATATAGTGCGTCGTCATAAAAACGGTCATGCCGCTCTCTTTTTGAATCTTCGAGACCGTCTCCCAGACGCTTTTACGCGTCTGCGGATCAAGACCGGTGGTCGGCTCGTCCAAAAATAAAATTTTCGGTGTGTGAATCAATGCCCGGGCGATATCACAGCGCCTGCGCTGTCCGCCCGAGAGCTTGCCGTAAGGCCGTTTGAGCAACTCTGTGACGCCGGTGATCTCGGCAGTATGCTTGACTGCTGCCGCAAGTTCTTTTCCTTTCAACCCGTAAAGCCCGCCCCGGCATTTCAGATTTTCTTCAATCGTCAGCAGTTGGTCGAGCAGACCGTCTTGAAACACCGCGCCGATCTCGTGTCGGATGGCGGCGTCGTCTTTTCCGACTGTATGCCCGTCGACGACCACCGTACCCTCATCCTGCTTCAAAAACGTGCAGATGATATCAATAGTCGTGGATTTTCCCGCGCCGTTGGGTCCTAAAAAGGCAAACAGCTTGCCCTTTTCGACGTAAAAATCGATGCCTTTGACGGCATGAACTTCTCCGTATGACTTATGTAACCCCTTGACCTCAATGATCTTTTCCACAATCTCCCCCCATTCCCTTGTAGGGAGCGACGCCCCCGTCGCTCCGCATTAAACACAATTGAAGACGATACCCTTATCCAAACACATCGTCGAATCTGCATTCGACAAATCCCCGGCGTGGGTTTTCCGCCGCCAATAAAGATTACCAAACGTTCGGGTTGCACACCACCAACACGGCTTATTATTTCGGCAACCGGCAGTTGCTTTTTTAAAATTTAAACCCCGAAATTTAATAAGTCCCGAGTTCCAGCCCTTTTTTCACGAAATAGCGATAATTCTCCAAATCGACGGTTTTCGGCACCGAGTGGTCGGTATGCAGCACATAGCCGTATTTGCCCTTGACCGTCGGAATCTTTTTCTCGAGTTCGGCGTCGATCTGGGCGCGGTCGTTGGAACAGAGCGCCCTTGCGTCGATACCGCCCATCAGTGCGATCTTGTCTCCGTAATTATGATAAATGCGCAGCAGATCCATTCCCGCTTTAACTTCCATGGCCTGCAATAAATCCATCCCGGCTTTAATCATCCCCGGCAGCAGCGGCTCGACGAACCCGCAGGAATGCACCATCACCGGAAGCCCGATGGAATGGGCATAGTTAAAAGTGTATTCATGCGACGGGTAGATGAATTGATCATACATCGCCGGCGACATAAACGGCGCGCCTTTATAACCCATATCCTCGTAAAACCAGATGGCGTCGGGTTTGCCTTCGCGTTCAAATAAAAGCTTCTGCAATTCCACAATCAGCCACGAAAAGGTCTTACTCATATCGGCAACCCATTCGGGGTCGTAGATCATTGCGGCCAGCATCTCCTCGTGGCCCGCGACCGGATGCATGCATTCGAATACATTCACGCCTGACCAGACGAAAAATTTATTGTTCTCCGCGGCATATTTTTTCGCCGCGCGGTATTCCTCGAATTTAATGCGTTTTTCAAATAACGACCGGTCGAGCAGCAGCGGCTTGATCTTTTCTTCCCATTTTTCGCGGCTGTCGATCTCATAACGGATATGCTCCGGCGTGGAGTCGTGTTTTTTATGGCGGCGCAGCACCGCCCAGTTGCCGTCGAGCTTCGTCACAGTGTCCTCATCCTCTTTGATGACGACCGGCTCAAAATCAACGCGGGCGACCATTTTAAAGGCCCAGAGTTCCACCATATCGAAATTGAATTCCTTGGTCAAATCCTCTCCGCAGCCCTGGTTGGTCATCCATTCTTTCTGGGTATCGCCCCAAAAATGTTCATAAAGTCCGATCCGATCCACCGGTTGGTGGTTCAAAATACGCGAAATGCGTTCTTTTCCGGTCAGTTCCGTCATAATACGGTCATCCTTTCGCAGAGGCAGTGATAAATTTCGGTTTACAGATTGTCCAAACCCGATCTTTTATATGATACCATCCGCCCATGCCCCTGTCAAACAAATCGTGTTAAAATTCATGTAATAAAAAAACGGCATAAAGCCGTTTGAAGTTGATATATGTAGGGGCGAACTGCGTTCGCCCGCCAAAAAAGCGGCGTCATCTTTATTCCGTGATCTATGTAATGAAAACCCCCGAAATGAACGTATTCATTCAACGGGCGAACACAGTTCGCCCCTACAATAATGACCATTACTTCAATCTCCCGCCGCCGATGACCAGATCGCTGTCATACACCACCGCGCTCTGTCCGGGCGCAACGGCTCTGGCGGGCTGTTCGAAAATCACCCGGTTTTCCTCGATCTTCGCCCCGACCGCTCTCGCCGCCGAGCGGATTTTTACGCCGTAGACCTTTCCCGCCACCGGATTTCTGTGCCATATGCAATCGGATAAATCCGCCTCGTTTGCATATTCATCCCCGCCCCAAGCCAAAAAGACCCGCCGCGTCTCGGGGTCGATT
>DAOSWV010000027.1 GCA_035380125.1 Oscillospiraceae bacterium | reverse complement strand
GAAGCCATTGGCCCGTATTGAGGGGTGCTATAATTTTGTCGATGTGCGCGACGTCGCACAGGCGGTTGTCAAGGTTGCAAGAAATTCAAATCCCGGCAGCGCCTATATTCTCGGTGGAGAGGTCGTCACGGTGACGCAGCTTTTTGAGATTTTATCCCCGCTCTGCGGGCGAAATATTCCAATCAAACTCCCCCTTTGGTTTGTGAATACCTTTTCCGATTTGGGGGTGCTTTATTATAGGGTACGCGGGAAAAAGCCGGTTTTCTCCCGCTTTGCACTCAAAACCCTGAATTCCAACTGCAATTATGATATCTCAAAAGCCAGAACCGAACTCGGCTATTCCCCGCGAGGTGCCGCTGAAACACTGATTGATTCGGCAAAGTGGCTGTATGAAAATAAAGCGGCAAAAGAAAAGGCCTTCGCGAAAGTTTGATATATCAACAAAAGCAACCGGCCCGAACATTTTGTTCGGGCCGGTTGAGTTTTTAAAAGTAAATATGTCATCCTGAGCGAAGACGAAGGATCTCGTTACTATATGGCAGCCACCCGGAGGCCGTTATCTTTCCGAGATTCTTCGACTACGCACGTTATACGTGCTTCGCTCAGAATGACAAATTCTTTAGATTAATCCGTTTTTTCGGGCGAATACATACGTCCCGATGCTGACCGCAGAGGCCAAATTGAACGAGTCGATTTTATCGGTCAGCGGGATTTTGACACTGTGTTCCATTTGCCGAAACCGCGCGTCCAGTCCGGTCGCCTCATTGCCGAATACCAGTGTGAACAAATTGTGGGGTGTTATCTGTTCGGGAGCATATTCCCCTTCCAGCATGAAGGGAAATATCTCGTGCTTTGGGTATGCTTTTGCATATTCTTCGAAACTGTGAAATGACGCATGCCGGATGTGGAACAGCGCGCCCATCGAGGCACGAATGGTCTTCGGATGCCAGATGTCGGCGGCGGGTTCGATCACCGCGAGGTTTTTGACGTTCATACCTGTGATCGTGCGGATGATCGTGCCCAGATTACCCATATCCGACGGGTTGACCAAAACGACATGGGGTTCGTTGTCCCAGAGCGTGTTTACATATTTGCGAAACACGCCGAGGACATAGCTGTTTTCTTTTTGGTTAACACTCGAAAACGCCTTATCCGACCGGATACAGGGAACCTCTTTGGCTTTACATAATGCGGTGATGCCGTCGATGTCCCGGTATTGGGAATGGACATAGACGCAGTCAAGAAGTTTCGGGGCCGTCTTTAACAGTTCAATGGTTGCATATGCGCCGGAAGTATAGGAATATGCGAATTCCTTTTGATAGGATTTGATTTTAATTGTGTTTGTCATATTGGTGACCCGCTTCCTTAATCGTTTTATGGTTTAAGGATGCAGAGCCGGCAAACACCACGGCAAGATTTCAGGCGCTATATTGTATTTACGCCTTTTTCACACTCCATACAGGTCTTGCCGTCTGTTTGACAGACCCTGCATGGAGCACATCATTCACAACGCCGACGCAGACCGCGGCATAAGAGAGATTGATCATACTTCATTTCCTCCTTTCATGTTTGTATAGTTTTATAGCTTTACAGTACTTTGATTGACATTTATAACGCCCTCTGTTTATTACGCTTTCATTGCGGTAAGAATGGTTGTGCCGCCCATACGAAACACCTGTTTTACCTGCGTAAATCCGGCGGTTTGGAGCATTTCCGTTTGATTTTTCACCGTGCAAGGCGTGTCGTAATGACAAAACATGCCGTCAGGAATCCCCTGCTCTTTACGCAGCCGCGCATTTTCGGCATAGTAACGGTCTTCTTCCTCCTGCGTTTCAACCATATAGTCGCATTCGATATAGCGGCCGTCCGGGTTGAGCGCGTCAAAGAGCTTGCGATACAATTCGATTTTAACATCGTGGGAAAAATGGTGGAGGGTTTGAAACGAGACCGCGCAGTCATATTCGGACTTGCCGAGGCCGATATCGAAATAACTGCCGCAGATCAAATTGAGGTGCTTATCGGGGTGTTTTTGCAGTAGTTTATCCAGCATCGCCTGTGTGAGGTCGATTCCGGTGACATAAAGATCGGGAAACAGTTTGAAAATCTCGTCCAGTTCGAGACCCGTGCCGCAGCCGAGGTCGAGCATATTTTTGCAGGACTTCGGCAGCAGCTGCGCCATCTTGATATAGGCCTCTTTGCTGCCCTCGACGTATGTGAGCATATGTTCTTCATAACCGTCAGCGCGGGCGGCGAAGAATTCGTTCATTTTCTCCATGATTTTTTACCTCTTTTATATTCATAGAGGTGATAACGTATTTCTACGCTTTTTCACACTCCTTCGCATTGAAACTGTACATGTAATCCGTTATAATAAAATTAGCCGGCGGACTCCCGCCGTTTGTAGAACAGGAGAGAGAGAGGACATTTTCGTGGAAAAATTTCGTTTGGGAAGAACCGGACTTATCGTCACACGCACCGCGTTCGGTGTGTTGCCGCTCCAGCGCGTGCAGATGGATGAGGCGGTTAAGATTTTGCGCAAAGCTTACGACTATGGCATCACCTTTTTTGATACCGCAAACGCCTACACCGACAGCGAAGAGAAAATCGGGAACGCTTTTGCCGGAGGACGGCGCCAAAATATCGTCATCGCAACCAAAAGCGGTGCTTCGGATAAACAGACGGTTGCAAAGCATATCGAGCTGAGTCTTCGGCGCCTGCGAACCGATTATATTGATCTTTTTCAATTTCACAACCCGGACGTGATACCCGACCCAAACGATCCCGACGGTGCGTTTGCGGCGGCGTTGGAAGCCAAAAAGAAAGGGTATATTCGCCATATCGGACTCACCAACCACCGTATTGCCCTTGCGAAGCAGGCCGTTGAATCGGGAAATTTTGAGACGCTGCAGTTCCCCTTCAGCTACCTTGCCACCGAGGACGAGACAGCGCTTGTACGGCAGTGCGAAAAACTGGACATCGGTTTTATCGCGATGAAAGGCCTTTCCGGCGGGCTGCTAACCAACGCGCGTGCTTGCGCGGCGTTTATGCGGCAATATCCGAACGTCGCGCCGATCTGGGGCATTCAACACGAAGAGGAACTGGACGAGTGGGTTCGGTTAGACGGCGAGGACTTAACGCTGACCGGTGAACTGCAGGCCGTGATAAACCACGACCGCGCGGAGCTTGCCGGATCTTTTTGCCGTGGCTGCGGATACTGTATGCCCTGTCCTGTCGGCATCGAGATTAACAACGCGGCTCGGATGAATATGCTTTTACGCCGCTCGCCTTATCAACGCCTTATCACCGAGGATTATTACAAGAAGATGCATCTGATAGACGACTGTTTAGAGTGCGGCCAATGTAAAAGCCGCTGCCCTTACGGGCTGAACACGCCGGAGCTTTTAAAGGCCATGCTGAAGGATTACGACGAATTTTATGCCGCGCACCACTAAGTCCGCGCCCCGGTAATCTCCGATACTGCGTGATACCAGATTTTTGCATTATCAGCTTTCGGCGAACTTTTTATCGTCCGACAGACCTTTGCGAATCGGTTTAAATCCAAAATGTCTGTCGTTTTTTAATATCGTTATACCTGTTTTTATTAAGTCCGGGCGAAGATTTTGCCCTGCTCTTCGTTTTCGAACTGGCGGCTGTAGAGCGCGTAATAACGGCCCTTTTTACGAAGCAGCTGGCGATGCGTACCCTGCTCGATGATTTTGCCGTCGTCAACCATCAAAATCAAATCGGCATGTTTTATTGTGGACAACCGATGCGCGATGATGAAGGATGTTCGGTTTTCGAGTACGGTTGAGATCACCTTTGAGATCAGCTGCTCGGTCTCGGTGTCGACCGAGGAAGTCGCTTCGTCGAGCACAAATATCCTCGGATTCACGACAACCGCACGGGCGATCGAAATCAATTGTTTCTGTCCGGTCGAGAGCAAATCGCCGCCCTCACCGACGTTGGAATCGTAACCGTCCTTGAGTTTTGAAATAAACTCATGCGCACAGGCGACCTTGGCGGCTTCGATGATTTCCTCATCGGTGGCGTCGGGGTTGCCGTAACGGATGTTTTCCTTGATCGTACCCGAGAACAGATGCGGCTGCTGCAGCACATAGCCGATGGACGAATGCAGCCAGTTGATCGAGCGTTCGCGGTAATCCACACCGTCGATGAGTACTTGACCCTCGGTCGGCTCAAAGAACCGACAGGCCAAATTGACGAGAGTCGATTTACCCACGCCGGTCTCGCCGACGATGGCGATGCAGCTGCCGGACTTGATCTTGAGATTGAAGTGCGACAACACATCAACGTTGCCGTCCGGGTACCGGAAAGTGACATCGTCAAACTCGATATCGCCCTTGATCGGCTCCCAGTTCTCGCGTTTCGGCTCGAAGATGTCGCCGTATTTCTCCACGATCTCCGGTCTGTCCTTAACCAACGGCTCGGCGTCGATCAGGCGGTTGATGCGCTCGACATTGACTTGCAACGCAATCAGGTCGACCGCGAAGTCGGTGATGTTCGAGATCGGATCAATGATCGAAAGCGCATAGGCGATGAACACCGCCAGCGTGCCGAGACCCTCGGGATCACCGGCAAAACCGCTGCCCGACGAGATAACCACTGCCAGAATCATGGTGCCAAGCACCAGTATGATCGGCTGGAAGACCGAACGCAGGCGTCTTGCCCGCAGCGATTTGGTGCGCATTTCAACGTTGATCTTATCAAACGAATGGCAGACACTGTCCTCGACGGCAAGTGTCTTGATGGTCTTTGCACCGGTGATGTCCTCGTTGAACGAGGCAGTCAGTTTTGCGTTGGTTCTGCGTACCTCCCGGTTCAGCCTGAGGATGTTTTTCTCCATCAGCTGGCAGATGACCAGTGCGCCCACCAACACCACCATGACCAACAGCGCCAATTTCCAGTTCAGAATGAACATGGATACCGAACAGAAGATCAAATAGGAAACCGTCCAGACCGTGTCCGCAAGGCCCCAAGCGAGCATACCGCCCAGACTGAACGTGTCATTGAGTACACGCGACAGCAGATAGCCGACCGGTGTGACATTGAAGTAAGAAAGCGACTGGCGCTGCAGTTTTTCAAAGCAGGCATTACGCAGATCCTTACCGACCCGCAGATCCAGGTTCATCGAGTTGCGGATGAAAATGATTGTACCCGTAACCTGAATCAAGATTGCGATTGCATACAGCAGAATGAACCACTGGATACCCTGCGTGGTGTTTCCGCCGACGAAGTTATTGAACGCATACCGTGAAAAATACGGGATCAACGCGTCAACACAAGCTGTGATCATGGTGCAGATCAGCAGCGGAATCAGGTAACGCTTGTGATTGCCGAGGAAAACAAGCATGCGTTTCCATTCTTTGAATTCGAATTTATTGCTGAGGGCGTATTCGTCGAAATTATTCTGGTTGATTTCAGACGCCATTTGCGCCCACCTCCGTTTCCATCTCCTCCTCAAACATGCTCTGGATGTTGAAGATGGAGCTGTAAATACCGTTTAATTTGAGCAATTCCGTATGCGTGCCCATCTCTGAAATCTTGCCTTCCGAAAGCACCATGATCTGATCGGCGTCCATCAATGTCGAGATGCGGTGCGAGATGATGATGGTCGTCGTGTCCTTGGTGCGGCGTTTGAGTGCGGAACGGATTTTGCTGTCGGTCTCGACGTCTACCGCCGAGAGCGAATCATCGAACACCAACACCGGTGCATCCTCGACGAGTGCTCTTGCGATGGCCACGCGCTGCCGTTGTCCGCCCGAGAGCGTGACGCCTTTTTCGCCGATCAGGGTTTCGTAACCCTCCGGAAATTCGAGGATCGAAGAATGAATCTCCGCCGTGCAGGTCGCTGACTCAATCATGTCACGTGTTGTATCCGGTGCGGCTAATTTTAAGTTATTATCGATGGTATCCGAAAACAAGAACGGTTCCTGCAACACCATGGCGATATTGCGGCGCAGGTGCCTGCGGTTGATCTTGTTGATTTCGGTGCCGTCTATGGTGATCTTGCCCTGCCCTTTTTCCTCGTCGAGGTCATACAGGCGGTTCAGCAGGTGCAGCAGCGTCGATTTCCCGCTGCCTGTTCCGCCCAAAATCGCCAGCGTCTGCCCGGCTTTGAGCTCGAACGAGACATCGCGCAAAACTTCGGCGTTTTCAAATCCGAAAGAGACATGCTCATATTTGATGTCGCCTTTGATTTCGGGGAACAGATCGGTATCGTTGTCCTGTTCGGCTTTGACCGACAAAATCTCGCTGATACGGCCGATGGAAACACCGGCTTTGCTCATCTCACCCAGCGTTCTGCCGAGACGGCGCATCGGCCATGCCAGCATACCGCCGTACATCGCGAAGACGATGATTTCACCGGGGCTCATCTCGCCGTGAACCGTCAGTAAAGTGCCGTAAATCAACAGCATTGCCGTCTGAGAGGCGCTGATCAAGTCGCCGATGCTCCAGTACCAACCCAAGAGTTCACCGGTTTTGATCCAAAGGTCCGCAAATTCCGCGTTGCCGGCTTTGAAACGGTCGAGTTCCTGCCGTTCGCGTCCGAACGCCCGCACGACCCGCACGCCGGTGAAGTTCTCCTGTGCAATGGCGTGCATGCGGCCCTCGGCCTCGTCAGCCAACTGAAACCGTTTAGCGATTTTGCCGTAGAAACCGCCGGAATAGCCGATGACGATCGGAACGAACACCAGACAGGCCAACGCCAGTTTGGTATTGATCGAGAACATCAATGTATAGGCGATGACCAGCATGAAGATGATCCGGACGACGTCGGTAAACTGGCCCGACACGAAGTTGCAGACCGTGTCTACGTCCGAAGAACAGCGCTGCATGATGTCGCCGGTCTGAATCGATTTATGCCACGAGAACGGCAGCCGCTGGATATGGTCGAACAGCATTTTGCGCAGTTTGTAAGACAGATGCTGCGCCAGCTGTGCGCCCGAATAGTTGCGGAAATAATTGAACACGGCGGAAAACACCGCGACTGCAAATACCAACAGACCGCAGATAAACAGGTGCGTCAGCAGAAAGTCCCGCCCGCCGAGTTGCGCGACATAATCCGCTAACTTTTGCGGCAGGTTGAAATCCATCTGTCCGATGACCGAGTCGATCGTAACACCGACGATTTTCGGAGAAATATATGACAGGCAGACACTCAACGCCATCGTGACCACACAGACCCAGAAAAAGCGCCAGTTCCCCCGCATAATTTTCATAATAAAGGCAAAATTGCCCCTCTTCTTTATATCCTTATTTTTCAATTTGTACCTCAATAAGACGGTTAAAAAGACCGCAGGCAGTCGATATGATTATAGAGATTGAACTACCGAATCAAAAAAACGCGTCAAACCATAAATATATAAGACGAAACAAACTGTTTCGTCAGCCAAACGAATAAAAGAAGCACCGCCCACAGACCCCTACACCGGTCTGCCTACACCGTTCGGTGCGTCAAACACGACGTATTATAACCGAGCTTTTCCGATTTGTCAACGGGTTTTGTGAAATATTTGCGTTTTACGGAGGAGTGTGCTATCATTTTCGGGCAGAGCGAATAGAATTATAATACGCTTTTGCGCTAAAAAGGGAGATATTTTTATGAGAATGATCGATATTATCGAAAAGAAAAAATACGGCAAGCGGCTGACCAAAGCGGAACTTTCGTTCGTCGCAAACGGCGCGGGCGACGGGTCGATTCCCGATTATCAGCTTGCGGCGTGGCTGATGGCTGTCTGGTTCAACGGCATGACCGATGAAGAGACGGCGCAGTTTACTTTGGCGATGCGCGATTCGGGTGCGGTCGCCGATCTCTCCTCGATCAAAGGAATCAAGGTCGACAAACACAGCACCGGCGGCGTCGGCGATAAAACCACGCTGATCGTCGCGCCGATTGCGGCAAGCTGCGGATTAAAAATCGCTAAGATGTCGGGACGCGGGCTTGGGCATACCGGCGGCACAATCGATAAACTGGAATCTATCAAAGGGCTTACAACGACGATTTCGCCCGACCGATTTACCGAAATCGTCAACCAAAACGGCATGTGCGTGATCGGGCAGTCCAAAGGGTTAGTTCCCGCCGATAAACATTTATATGCTTTGCGCGACGTGACTGGAACGGTCGACTGCATGCCGTTGATCGCCTCAAGCATTATGAGTAAAAAGCTTGCGGGCGGCGCGGACATTATCATCCTCGACGTCAAATACGGCAGCGGCTCTTTTATGGCGACCCGCAAAAAGGCCGTGGAATTGGCAAAGCTGATGGTCGGAATCGGTACCTCCGCAGGCAAAAAAGTCAGCGCAGTTATCACCGATATGGACACGCCGTTAGGGCATAATGTCGGCAATCTTTTGGAAGTTGCCGAAGCGGTTGAAGTGCTGAAAGGCGGCGGTGATTCCGATCTGCGCGAAGTCTGCCATACGCTCGTCAAACAGATGCTGCTGCACGCCGGTTATACCGATTCCGAAGCCGACAAGGCCATTCACAAATCGATAGAAAGCGGTTCGGCTTTACAGAAGCTGGCCGATACCATTCGGCTTCAAGGCGGTGATTCGAGTTGGATTTCAGATCCGGACAAGATGCCGAAAGCGAAATTTCAGCAGACCGTGACCGCTGAGAAGGACGGATATATCCGCAAGACCGATACCAAACTGATCGGCGAAGCGGCGATGTTGTTGGGTGCGGGACGGGCGGTACTCGAGGACAAAATCGACCCCACTGCGGGTATTACAATGCTGAAAAAGACCGGTGACAAAGTGCAAAAAGGCGAAACGATTGCGGTGATGTATACAAGCGATGAGGCCAAATTCGAATCTGCAAAGGCCATGTTTTTATCGGCGTTTCAATACGGCGACACACCCCCTGCACCGATTCCGTTGATTTATAAAATTATTTCGTAAAAACGGCAGCAAGCGACCCGTAAAGCATAAACACTTTACGGGTCGGTGCTTTGTGTGTTGTAGGGGCGGATATTATCCGCCCGCCGAATATAACAAATCGAAATTATCCGCAATGAGTGAAAATCAATCCTTCACATTTGTCAATGTGGTGGTTCGGGCGGATGATATCCGCCCCTACATTCATAATTCCTGTTTATAGTAATGTAATGATCTTTTCAGTCATTTGGATGGTGTTTAAGGGAACAACTTCGGACGAACCGACGATGTCCGCCGTACGGTAACCGGCAGCGAGAACCTGTGAAACCGCGTTTTCGACTGCGTCGGCTTCTTTTTGCAGATTAAACGAATAACGCAGCATCATGGCTGCCGAGAGAATCGTCGCAATCGGGTTGGCTTTTCCCGTTCCGGCGATGTCGGGCGCGGAGCCGTGAATCGGCTCGTAAAGCCCGCGTGTGCCGTCGCCGAAAGAAGCCGACGGCAGCAGACCGATGGAACCGGTCAGCACCGAGGCCTCGTCCGAGAGAATATCACCGAACATGTTCGAGGTGACGATGACGTCAAACTGCCCCGGATTTCGGGCAAGCTGCATAGCCGTATTGTCTACGAGCATATCCGCATATTCGATGTCCGGATGATCTGCGGCGAGCTTGTGCATGGTCTCACGCCAAAGCTGGGAACTCTCCAGCACGTTGGCCTTATCGACACTGTGCAGTTTTTTGCCGCGCTTTGCAGCCAATTCAAACGCCACGCGCCCGATGCGTTCGATTTCGCCGACACCGTAACATTCGGTGTCAAAGGCCTCGGGGCCGTATTTGCCGTCGCGCCTTCCGCTTTGACCGAAATACATGCCGCCGGTGAGTTCGCGCACGAAAACAAGATCAAAGCCCTTTTCCACGATGTCCGCACGCAGAGGGCTTGCGGCTTTGAGCGATTCAAACAATTTGGCCGGGCGGATGTTGGCGTATAAGCCCATGGCCGCACGGATGCCGAGCAGCGCGCGCTCGGGCCGCAGATGACCGGGCAAAGTGTCCCATTTCGGGCCGCCGACCGCACCGAGCAAAACGCTGTCGGAAGCAAGGCAGCCCTTGACAGTATCCTCAGGTAGCGGGATGCCGAATTTGTCGATGGCATTTCCGCCTGCGGGTTGATCGGTATAGTTGAATTGATGGCCGTATTTGACGCCGACCGCGTCCAATACCTTGGTGGCGCAGTCGACGATTTCCGGACCGATGCCGTCGCCTTTGATGAGCGCGATGTTGTAGTTCATAGTGTTGTTCCTTTCCATGTATGTAGGGAACGGTCTTGACCGTTCCGCTCACAGACATCAAAAACGATAATCTTGTTATACACATATTACGACGTCGGAATATTTAAGCCGCACGGAACGGTCAAGACCGTTCCCTACTCCCAATCAAATTTTTCCCGATCGCGTTGATCAGTCCGCCCGCCTCAATGATCGACTGGATGAACTGCGGGAAGGGCTGTGCGGTATAGGTCTTTTTGGCTGTAAAGTCGATGATCTTTCCACTATCAAAATCGATTTCAACCTCGTCGCCCTCAGCGATGGCTTTAGAGGCTTCCGGACACTCGATGATCGGCAGGCCGATGTTGATGGCGTTGCGGTAAAAAATACGCGCGAATGACTCGGCGACCACACAAGCGATGCCCGAGGTCTTGATGGCCAACGGCGCATGTTCACGTGAAGAACCGCAGCCGAAATTACGCCCGCCGACGATGATATCGCCCGCTTTGACGCGTTTGACAAAGGTTGCGTCGATATCCTCCATGCAGTGGGAAGCGAGTTCCTTGGGGTCGGAGGAATTAAGGTAGCGCGCTGGAATGATGACGTCGGTGTCGACGTTATTGCCGTATTTGATAACTGTTCCGTGTGCTTTCATAATGTATTCCCCCTATTCAACTGCTTCCGGCGAAGCTAATTTGCCTAAAATCGCACTTGCGGCGGCGACGGCCGGACTGGCCAGATAGACCTCCGACTCGGGATGACCCATGCGCCCGACAAAGTTGCGGTTGGTGGTGGCAACGGCGCGCTCGCCTTTGGCCAGAATGCCCATATGACCGCCCAGACAAGGTCCGCAGGTCGGAGTCGAAACCGCACAGCCCGCATCGATAAATGTCTTTAAATAGCCCTTTTCCATGGCCTCAAGCCAAATCCGCTGCGTGGCCGGAATCACGATACAGCGCACGCCTTTCGCGATTTTTTTACCTTTTAAAATCTCTGCGGCGACTGCCAAATCTTCGAGCTGTCCGTTGGTACAGGAACCGATCACGGTCTGGTCGATTTTCACTTCTCCGACATCGTCAATGGTACGCGTATTCTCCGGCAGATGCGGGAATGCCACGGTCGGACGAAGTTTGGACAAATCAATCTCATAAACCGCGTCGTATGCGGCGTCGGGATCGGCTTTATAAATCACGGGTTTGCGGTTGCTGTGTTCTTTGATATAAGCAAGCGTCTTGTCATCGGCTTCGAAAATGCCGTTTTTGCCTCCGGCCTCGATGGCCATATTCGCCATGGTCAAGCGGCTATAGACCGAGAGTTGCGAAACGCCGTCTCCGGTGAATTCCATGGACTTATACAATGCGCCGTCCACGCCGATTTTACCGATGATGTGCAGGATAATATCTTTTCCCGAAACCCATTTAGCGGGTTTATTTTTGAGTACGAATTTGAGCGCCGAGGGTACTTTAAACCAGAGCTTACCGGTCGCCATCGCACAGGCCATATCGGTCGAGCCGACGCCGGTCGAAAACGCACTGAGCGCCCCGTAGGTGCAGGTGTGCGAATCGGCGCCGACCACGAGATCACCCGCGACGACAAGGCCTTTTTCGGGCAGAAGCGCATGCTCCACGCCCATCTCACCGACGTCGAAATAGTTTTTCACGTTCATTTTGCCCGCGAATTCGCGCACATATTTGCACTGTTCGGCCGCTTTAATATCTTTGTTCGGCGCAAAATGATCCATGACCAGCGCCACTTTGTCGCAGTCGAACACGCAGTTTTTATTGAGTTTTGAAAATTCGTTGATGGCCACCGGCGCGGTGATGTCGTTGCCGAGCACGAGGTCGACATCGGCCAAAATTAATTGCCCGGCCTCTACCTTGTCCATGCCGCAGTGCGCGGCGAGAATTTTTTGAGAGAGTGTCATTGGCATTATCTCACTTCCTTTTTACCCGTTGATTAATTTATATTCGAGCGAATCGACCAATGCGATCCAGCTGGCCTCGATGATGTCGGTTGCGACGCCGACCGTCGTCCAAACACGCTCGCCGTCCGACGATTCGATCAGAACACGCACCTTTGCCGCCGTGGCGTCCCGATCGCCGAGCACGCGTACCTTATAGTCGGTCAGATGGACTTCTGCAAGCTGCGGATAAAACACCGACAACGCCTTGCGCAGCGCCGAGTCGAGCGCGTTGACCGGTCCGTTTCCGGTCGAAGCCGCGGTCTCGGTCTTGCCGTCCACGCGGATCTGAATCATCGCATAGGCCGTAGTCGCACCGTCCGGCACGGGATATTCACCCGTGGTCTTGTATTGAATCAGCGAAAAATACGGCTGATACCGCCCGAGCAGTTTTAAAATTAAGAGTTCGAAACTTGCGTCCGCGGCCTCAAACTGATAGCCGTCGTTTTCGAGTTCTTTGAGCTTTTCGACGATCTGCGCCGTCTCGGGTGAGTTCTTTTTGAGTTCGGGCGCGATGACTGCTGCTTTTTCCAGAACCGTCGTTCTCCCCGATACCTCAGAAGTCAGAAACCGCCTTTGATTGCCGACCGACGCCGGGTCGATATGCTCAAACGATTTGGAGAGTTTGCTGACGCCGTCGATGTGCATGCCGCCCTTGTGCGCGAATGCGCTTTTCCCGATAAACGGCCTGTCGCCGGAGATGTTCAGGTTGGCGATCTCCGCGACATGAATCGCGGTCTCGCTCAATGTTTCGATTTTGATGTTCGGCATCTCATAGCCGCGTTTTAATTTTAAATTGGCGATCACGGCGGAGAGGTCGGCGTTGCCGCAGCGTTCACCGAACCCGATAAAAGTCCCCTGAACCTGCACGGCACCCGCTTCGACCGACAGCAGCGAATTTGCGACCGCACAGCCCGAATCGTTATGACAGTGAATTCCGACGCGCATATCCGAAAAAACCCCGCAGACGCGCTTTACGGCGTCGTAGAGGGCAAGCGGAGCGGTGCCGCCGTTGGTGTCGCAGAGACATAGGGCATCTGCCCCTCCGTGCTTTGCCGCTTCCAGCACTTTGAGCGCATAACCGGGGTTTGCAGCGTATCCGTCGAAAAAGTGTTCGGCGTCAAAAATCACCTCGCGGCCGTTTTCTTTTAAAAACCGCACTGTGTTTTCGACGATGGTCAGATTTTCTTCCAATGTCGCACGCAAAATCTCGGTGACATGCAGATCCCATGCTTTGCCGAAAATGGTGATGGTCTTGGTGTTGGCTTTCAATAAAGCCCCGACGTTATCATCGTCTTTCGGCGCAACGCCTTTGCGGCAGGTGCTTCCGAAGGCGCAGAGCTTTGCGTTTTTTAGTCGCAGACCCTGTACCCGCTCGAAAAACGCCGCATCTTTCGGGTTCGAGAACGGATTGCCCGCTTCGATGTAGTCAACGCCGAAATCGTCGAGCGCTTTGACGATATTTAATTTGTCCTGCACCGAAAACGAGATGCCCTCGCCCTGTGCGCCGTCGCGCAGCGTGGAATCGAAAATCTCAACGCTTCTCAAGCGCTCACCCCAATTCTAAAATTTTATTGACGCCGTTGATATAGGCCAGTAAGCTCGATTCGAGAATGTCGGTCGAAAGTCCCCTGCCCGTCACGGTTCGATCGCCGTATTTCAATTTGACGACAACTTCACCGAGTGCGTCGCGGCCGTCGGTGACCGAGTGGATTTCATAGTTGACCAGCGAATAATCGTCGCGTTTGACGATTTTATTGATGGCGTTGTAAGCCGCGTCAATCGGACCGTTGCCGAGCGCGACTTCCTCGACGCTCTCGCCGTTATATTGCAGCTGTACCACGCAGTTTGCGGTGGCGTAGTTGCAGGAGTGCACGTCGTAGCGTTCGAGCTGATATGCTCCCGCGTGTTGCGATAAACCACTGGTCACAATCGCCTCAAGATCGAGGTCGGTGATCTCTTTTTTCTTGTCACAGAGCTCTTTAAAGGTCTGGAAATAGCTCTCCAACTCGTCTTTATCAAACCGGTAACCCAGTTCGGACAGGCGGACTTCCAGCCCGTGTTTACCCGAATGCTTACCGAGCACCATTTTGTTCTTCGGCAGACCGATGGATTCGGGTGTCATGATCTCATAGGTCGTCCGCTCGGCCAATACGCCGTGTTGGTGGATGCCCGACTCATGCGCGAATGCGTTTGCACCGACGATGGCTTTGTTGATCGGCGCGGTCTGCCCGATGATGTTGTAGATCAGACGGCTGGTACGGTAAATCTGGGTCGTGTCGATACCGCATTCGCAGTTCATGGTCTGACCCCTGGTACGCAGCGCCATGACGACTTCTTCAAGCGCCGTGTTTCCCGCGCGTTCGCCGAGTCCGTTGACCGTACATTCGATTTGTGCGGCGCCCGCGCCGACAGCGGCCAGTGAATTGGCGACCGCCATGCCGAGGTCGTTGTGGCAGTGGGTTGACAGACGGATTTTTTCCGCGCCCGGTGCATGGTCAAGCAGATAGCGGATCATCGCGGCCATCTCCTCGGGAGTCGTAAAGCCGACTGTATCGGGGATATTAACCACAGTCGCACCCGCTTTGACAACGGCGGAAACCACCTTCGCCAAGAATGCGGGTTCGCTGCGCATGGCGTCCTCCGCCGAGAATTCGACATCGGCACAATAATTCTTCGCGTATTTGACCATCGCGACGGCTTGCTCCAGTACCTTTTCCGGTTCCATGCGCAATTTATACTGCATATGCACCGGCGAAGTGGAAATAAACGTGTGAATCAAAGGCGAAACCGCGCCTTTGACCGCGCCCCATGCCGCGTCGATATCTTTGGTCAAAGCCCTGGAAAGCGATGCGACTTGACAGTCCTTCACCGTTTCTGCCACGCGCTTCACCGACTCGAAATCGCCGGGCGAAGAGATTGCAAATCCCGCCTCGATGATATCGACCTTCAACCGCTCTAGCTGGCGGGCCACCTCCAATTTTTCTTCGAGATTCATGCTGCAGCCGGGCGACTGTTCGCCGTCACGCAGTGTGGTGTCAAATATTGTGATTTTTCTCATATCAATGGCCCCCTTTCGTAGATTTTGGGATGTTTTATCCGGTTTGGCGAAGCCAAATTTGCGCCCTGCTGTTGGCGCAAAAGGAGAAAACTCCTGGATTTGAAGAATTTATTTTTCAAATTTGTGACCACTCCATTTCCGTTATATTTTTTGCAGTACAATGTAGTGTCTAAAAATTGATCTGTTTCAATCGTCTTTGCGAGGGGCTTTGCCCCGCGGCAATCCAGATTGCCTGGGTTTCCGGATTGCTTCGTCCAGCGCGGGAAACCCGCGCTGACTCCATCGCAATGACGGAACTGAATTTCCTGTGGTTCGGTTTCGCTCATTCGACCACCGCGCCTTTATCAGCCGAGGCCACCATGCGCCTGTAGCGTTTGAGATAGCCGCCGATTTCTGCGGGTTCTTTGAGCTTCATGGTCTGTTTGCGTTTGGCGAATTCGTCCTCCGAGATCTCCAGCGTCAGCGTCTGTTGCGGGATGTCTATCGCTATTATATCACCTTCGCAAACATAGGCAATCGGTCCGCCCGCAGCGGCTTCCGGTGAAACATGCCCGATGGCTGCACCTCTTGTTGCGCCCGAAAAACGCCCGTCGGTGATCAGTGCGACTTCTTTATCGAGTCCCATGCCCGCGATGGCCGAGGTCGGGGACAGCATCTCCCGCATCCCCGGGCCGCCGGACGGTCCTTCGTAGCGGATGACCACTACGTCGCCCGGTTTGATTTTTCCGTTGTATATCGCCGTGATGGCTTCGTCTTCGCTGTCAAACACCCGCGCAGGGCCTTTGTGAACCTGCATCTCGGGTGCGACCGCACTGCGTTTGACCACGCCGCCGTTCGGCGCAAGCGACCCGAATAGGATCGCAAGCCCGCCGCTCTCGGAATACGGCTCTTGAACGCTTTTGATCACAGTTCCGTCCGCTTTCGTTCCGGCAAGATTCTCTCCCAAGGTCTTACCGGTCACAGTCGGAAGCGAGGTGTCCAGCAGTCCGGCGGAAGCCAGTTCCGCCATCACCGCGCGCACACCGCCCGCCGCGTTCAGGTCCTGCATATGGTGCGGACCTGCGGGAGCAAGGTGGCACAGATTCGGCGTTTTTCCGCTGACGACATTGATTTGGCGCAGGTCGATTTTTACACCGGCCTCGTGCGCGATGGCAGTCAGATGCAAAACCGAGTTGGTCGAGCATCCGAGCGCCATATCCACGGTGAGCGCATTTTGAAACGCTTTTTCTGTCATGATTTGCCGCGCCGTAATATTTTTTGCGACCAGTTCCATGATCTGCTCGCCCGCCGCTTTCGCAAGCCGGGTACGCGCTGCATAGACCGCCGGGATCGTCCCGTTACCGGGCAGACCCATGCCTAATGCTTCGGTAAGGCAGTTCATCGAGTTGGCGGTGAACATGCCCGAACAGGAACCGCAGCTCGGACAGGCGCTTTCTTCGAGGCAGCCGAGGTTTTGCTCGTCGAGCAGTCCCGCTTTATAGGCGCCGACCGCTTCGAACACGCTGTTCAGGTCTTTGCCGTCGAGTGAGAGCATCGGGCCGCCGGAGACGAAAATCGAAGGCAGATTCAGCCGCGCCGCAGCCATCAGCATGCCGGGGACGATCTTGTCGCAGTTCGGGATGAATACCAGCCCGTCAAAGCTGTGCGCCATCGCCATGCTCTCGACGCTGTCCGCGATCAGTTCGCGCGAGGCCAATGAGTATTTCATGCCCGTATGGCCCATCGCAAGCCCGTCGCAGACGCCGATGACGTTGAACTCCATCGGGGTGCCGCCGGCAGCCAGAACACCGTCTTTTGCCGCGCGGGCGATCTGGTTGAGGTGGACATGTCCCGGGATGACCTCGTTGAACGAGTTGACAATACCGATCAGCGGTTTTTTGATCTGATTATCGGTATAACCCATCGCCTTCAGCAAGCTCCGGTGCGGTGCCCGTTCGACGCCTTTTTTGATGTTATCGCTTCTCATCATGGCTTCCTTTCATAAAAGGTTTTATTTAATGAATGCATATTCTTTTCATGCAACGGGTACCGGAAACGGAACGGTCAAGACCGTTCCCTACAGTGTCAGGCATCCGTATCTGATTTGGACTTTAAAGTATAAATTATATTTTTTATGAGAAGTTTGTTGCGCCGGAAACAAACTTCATGGCTGAAAAATTTATTTTTGGACTTTTTGCCAAGACATCTTTTCGCGGAGTTCCTTGCCGACGCTCTCGACCTGATGTTCGCTCTCCATGCGGCGCAGCGCGTTAAACGACGGTCTGCCGGCTTGATTCTCCAAAATCCAGTTACGCGCGAAGGTGCCGTCCTGAATTTCGGTGAGCACTTTTTTCATCTCTTTTTTGGTCTCGTCGGTTATAATGCGTTTCCCGACGCTGTAATCGCCGTATTCTGCGGTGTCGCTGATGGAGTAGCGCATATACGAAAGACCGCCCTGCACCACCAGATCAATGATCAGTTTCATCTCGTGAACGCACTCAAAATAGGCGCTCTCGGGCTGATAACCGGCCGCGACCAAGGTCTCAAAGCCCGCTTTCATCAGCGCGGAGACACCGCCGCACAGCACCGCTTGCTCGCCGAACAGATCGGTCTCGGTCTCCTCTTTAAAGGTGGTCTGCAGAATGCCGGCTCTTGCGCCGCCGATGCCCGCGGCATAAGCCAATGCGGTTTCGAGCGCTTTTCCGCTCGCGTCCTGATACACGGCCACGAGATCGGGCACACCTTTGCCCTCGACATACTGGCTGCGGACGGTGTGTCCGGGGCCTTTCGGCGCAACCATGATGACGTCGACGCCCTTGGGGGGTACGATCTGGCCGTAGTGGATATTGAAACCGTGCGCGAACGCCAAGGTCTTGCCTGCGGTCAGGTTGGGTTCAATGTCTTTTTTATAGAGCGCCGCCTGTTTTTCGTCGTTGACGAGAATCATGATGATGTCGGCGGCTTTGACCGCGTCGGCGGTCAGCTTGACTTCGAGACCCGCTTCACGGGCGCGCTGTGCAGAGGTAGAACCCTCATACAAGCCGACGACGACTTTGACGCCGCTGTCGTGGAGGTTGAGCGCGTGGGCATGTCCCTGGCTGCCGTAGCCGATGACCGCGACGGTTTTCCCGTTCAGTGCTTTCAAATTACAATCCTTTTCGTAATAAATTGTTGCCATGTTGCATTTCTCCTTTAATTTTTAATTTTAATTTTGATTATTCGCCGATGGTCAAGGTGGAATCACCACGGCCGAGTGCCGTGACGCCGGTGCGGCACAGTTCAAGGACACCGTATTGCCGCATGTATTTGATAAATCCGTCCAGTTTGGTCTGTTCACCGGTGATCTCGATGCTGATCGATTCGGTTGACAGATCGATAATTTTTGCACGATAGACATTGGCAGCTTCGATGATGCCTGCTCTGTTGGCGTCGTCCGATTTGACTTTAAGCAGAACCAATTCGCGGGTGACCGTATCGTCCGGTTCCATCACCGCGATCTTTTTGACATCGTGCAGTTTTTCAAGCTGTTTGACCATCTGTTCGCGGACATATTCGTCGCCCGTGACGGCGATGGTCATACGGGAGACGGCGGGGTTTTCGGTCTCACCAACCGTCAATGAGTCGATGTTAAAGCCGCGCCGTGCAAAAAGACCGGAAACACGGGTCAAAACGCCGAAATGGTTGGAGACCAATACCGCAATCACAAATTTTTCGCTTTTCATAATATAACTCCTTTCGTATAATATTTTTTATTCCTTTTATTTTAGAATAATATTGTCGACCGAACCGCCCGGCGGGATCATCGGCAAAACCATCTCATCGGTGTCGATTATGCAGTCCACGATGACCGGTCCGTCACAGGCATAAGCCGCTTCCAATACCGCATCCATCTCATCAAGGCTGCTTATCCGCATTCCCGCTGCGCCAAACGCCTCAGCCAATTTCACATAATCGGTTTTCCTGTCGAGGGTGGTCTGAGAATAATGCCCGTCGTAAAAGAGTGTCTGCCACTGACGCACCATTCCCAGAACACCGTTGTTCATGACCACGATGACGATGGGGAGATTATGCGTGACGGCGGTTGCCAACTCGTTCAAATTCATGTGGAAACTGCCGTCGCCGGTGATCAAAACGGTTTTCTTTTTCTGCTTTCCGAAACAGGAACCGATCGCGGCACCCATTCCGAAGCCCATCGCGCCGAGCCCGCCGGAAGTAACAAAATTACGGGGTTTGGCAAAATCATACCGCTGCGCCGTCCACATCTGGTGCTGCCCGACATCGGTTACGATTGCCGTGTTGTCGTCGGCCAAAGCCTGCAGTTTCGAGATCACCGCATAAGGGTGCAGACGGTTGGTCGGGAATTGGCACAGGCGCTTTTCGTCGTTTTTGAATTTCTGCACCAACTTTCGCCAATCGGGATGTTCCGCCGCATTCATCTGCCGCATTAAAGCGGTCAGCACGTCTTTGATATCGCCTGTCACGCTGGCGCTGATGCTGATGTTCTTGCCGATCTCTGCGGGATCGATGTCAATGTGCAGAATTTTTGCTTTTTTTGCGAACTTGTCTTTGCTGCCCGTGGTTCGGTCACTGAACCTGGTTCCGACGGCGACGATCAGATCCGCCTCGGCAATGGCTTTGGTGGCGGAATAGTTGCCGTGCATGCCGATCATGCCCAAGAAGCGCGGATTGCTGCGCGAAATCGCCGATAACCCCATCATACTGGAACTGATCGGTGCGTCGATGTACTGCGCAAAATCCGACAGTTCCTTTGACGCACCCGAGAGAACCACGCCGCCGCCCATATAAATGCAGGGGCGTTTTGCGGATTCAATCAGTTTTACCGCCTGCTCAAGCTCTTTTTCACGGGGCGGTTTATTGGGTGCTGCCGGAACCGGGCTTTGCGGCTCAAAATCGTATTTTGCAAGCTGTATATCCTTCGGGACATCTACAAGCACCGGACCCGGACGGCCCGATTTGGCGATGACAAACGCCTCACGCAGGGTATCGGCCAGATCCTCGATGCGCTCGACGAGATAATTGTGCTTCGTGATCGGCATGGTCATTCCGGCGATGTCCACGTCCTGAAAGCTGTCCTGCCCGATCATGGCCAATGCTACTTTGCCCGTGATGGCCACGATCGGCGATGAGTCGAGATAGGCGTTTGCGATGCCCGTGACGAGATTGGTCGCCCCCGGTCCCGAGGTCGCAAGCACGACCCCGACTTTTCCGGTCACGCGCGCATAACCGTCGGCGGCATGCGCCGCGCCCTGTTCGTGGCTTGTGAGCACATGATGGATGCGGTCGCTGCAGTTGTAAAGCTCTTCATAAAGATTGACAACCGTGCCGCCCGGATAGCCGAATATGGTATCGACACCTTGTTCGATCAAGGTCTCAATAACAATTCTCGCACCTTTCATCTCCATTTTTCTTCATCCTCTCTGTTCAAATATCAAATCGATTAACGGGTTATAAAGAATCAGGCCCCCGGTGTGGATTCACCGAAGGCCTGCTTTCACGTTGCTTTATCGTGTCCTACAGTTTCCTATTTTCGGTGAATCCGCTTTCTCTACGCAAATCAGCCCTAGTACAATGACTACGGCAATAATAATGCTGATAATGGCTGCGGTATTCACAAGGACTGCTGACATATTGTTTTCTCCTTTACTTGATATAAATATAGGGCCCGCGGTGAATCTCACTGCGGACCCTTTTGCTTAACCTTCGGTCAGTTATCTGTTTGCAGTTAAATTCTCGTATGCAATTTTAATCGGACTAATAATAATTAGACCAATAATGCCTACAAGAACTACGATTGTCGAAAACAGAACTGTCATAATAAACCTCACAAAATTCGCTCGGGTTTTTTCTATTATATTCATACGAAATGCCGTTGTCAACCGTTTTTACGAAATTTTATGCAATTTTTATCCGTTACACGCTGAAATCCGCTTGGCAGGTTGAATACAAACTTCTTTTTCCCGGTAATATTTATACATTTCTTCGGTTGCGAGTGCAATCTTTGTGACGCTGAACCGGTCGCCCTGCGGGTAGCAATACCAAGTGTCTTTGAGCGTATTCAAATCGACACAATCGCCGAATTTGCCGAGATATTCATATTCAATATGACACGAATACAGCGACTGCGGGCTTTTTTCCATCGAAAACGGTTTACCGTCATATTCGCCTTTGACCGTGAACCCATCCATATTATGTACAAATTCGGCGAGGCCGAGCTCGATATATCCCTTGGTATTCGGCAGCGATTGTACAATGACCTTGTCTGAAAAACAGTATCTGCCCTCTTCGATTTCCGCTCGAACCTGCTCCCGTTCCCACTCATACCAATCCGGAATGTGCGTGAATTCGGTCTCGCCGTCTTTTGCCTTCAATTCGCCCAGCTCGCTCATCTCCCAGACCTTGCCGCAGGCTTTGCAGATGAGTTCGCTGCCTTTTGAGTCCATTTGATATTCCGCTTTGCAGTGCGGGCATTGATACAGCACCTTATGTAATCCTTCGGCGCGGTCTTCGTTTATAATCCGAACGCCGTTTTGCTTCTGCCATGCGAAATCATCGTAGAAAAACGCCCGCTCGATTTTTCCGTTGATCTCCTCGGCGGTGAGCTTCCCTAGTTCCTCTTTGGATATCAATCGGGTCATATGCGCTTCGGTTTGGACGCCGCGGCTACCCAAATGCCAAAACGGAGAGTCGATGTGATGCCCTTTGGTAATCAACGTCACGACGTCAACACCTAACAGTTTGACCAGTTTCCCCAGAGAACCCGGTAAAATTGCGTTGGTTCCGCAAAGAGAATAGCGTGCTTCCGGATAAACCACGGCGATATTCTTATTTTTAATCACCTTCATCAGGTTACGAATTAACGATACGTCGTTGGTGAATTTGCGTTTTCCGATGCAGCCGACCGCACGCAGCAGCCATTCCCGCTTTAAAAAGCCGTCGATGGCAACCACATTGTTGGTCCGGTGCGGAAAAACGGCGACCGAAGCGATCTTGAAATCCAAAAAGGCATTGTGATTGCACAGCAACAGGTATGGGGGTTTGATGCCCTCCATATCCGTTTTAATAATTTTGGCTTTATGAGACCAATAGCCGGGAAAACTCATCAACCAGATCAAGGGCATGAGCAACGGGAGCTGCTTTCTGGGCGCTCTGTTCAGATCAAATCGCTTAATGGTTTCAAGATCCGGCATCTTCTACCCGCTTTCCTGTCGATTTTATTCGACATAATTTTTAGTTTTCAATCAATTCGGATAACCGACCCGTGCCAATCAGCCGAGTCGCCGTCTATTATATGACAGGCAGTGCCTGTACTTTGATTACATATATAAGAAATCGCTTGCGGAATTTTTACCGATCTCCATCAAACGCAGATCGCCGCTCCGCATATCGGTATAAAGCATATAATCTCCGATGACGTTGATGCTGTTTGCGCGGTCATAATTCACCAATACCTTGCTGTTTCCGTTACAATCGATTCTGATGATGTTGTAACCGATTTCAATGCTGACGAAATAAAGCATACCGTCAGCAATCAGAAGGTTTTCACTTGTGCCGCTGTAGAGTTTGCGCAGATCCGTACCGTCGGTTCTGACTTTATAGACAAGGGATGAATCGTTGACGTTCAAATAATAAATCCAACCGTTATTGACGACGATCGAATAGGCGAAGACACCCTCAATCGGCGTTGCCGTACCGTCGGTGAGCACACAAACTTGATTTTCGTCCGTGATGATATAGGTCGTGCCGCCGTCAAAATAAAGGCCGGTGCATTTTCCGCTATAAAGTACGGATTTTCCGGTTCCGTCGGATGCAATCGTATAAAGTTCGGAATCGGTCAGGCAATAGAGTTTCCCCTCGTAAACCAACAATTTGTTAACTGTCTCCTGCGTCAGCTGCGTGATACCGCTCCCGTCGGTGTTCATCGAATAAACAAATTTATCAGCGTTTTTGATATAAAAGAGACGACTGTTATAATAATTCAAATAATCGGTTCTGAATTCGGTAACCTGACTGTGTTCTTCAGTAGCGAAATCATATTTCCAAAGCCGGTATTCTTTCGCGTCTACCGAGTAGTAGTCCAGACGGGAATAATAGATGCAGTTCCCGTCCGTGACCGCTCCGCCACCGATGCTGAGATTGCTCGGATAAGTTCCGTAAGCCGAAGCGTCGAAATCGCTCAGCGTACTCTCGACCATCTCGGGCGTTTCGGAAGTGACGGACGACGTTTCTGAGGACGTCGTGCCACACGCAGCGCAAGTAAATCCAAATAATATTACCATTAAAACGGAAACAAACTTTTTCATCATTGTTTTTGCTCCTTACGCATCTTTCGGGGAAAGAGGTCTATTTATCTCATTGATTATATCAAAACTGCCCGGGAATGTAAAGTGAGTTTTTCGTGAGAACGAAAGTCGCTTCAAATCGATTTTCCGGTTGCGGATTTTAATAAGTTATGTTAAAATATGCACGTTGCGGGTATGGCGGAATTGGCAGACGCGCCGGATTTAGGTTCCGGTGGGAAACCGTGCAGGTTCAACCCCTGTTACCCGCACCAACGGCGAATCGCCGCACACAAACGCGTCCACACTTGATGTGGGCGTTTTGCTTTATATCGCGCGCTTCCAACCTCAATGACTCATAAAATCAAAGGCAAAGATTTTTTTCACATACGCACGCTGCTTGAATGCAATTTTGCATGATGTTTTACTGCAAAAACATGCTGCTCTTTTAAAAATTGTTATCAACATCGGTAATAATTTCATATGATGTGCTGTAGGATTCCCTACAAATCCCGTTTGGAGGAAGAAACATGCCACCCTTCACCAATAAAGCAACACTTTCCTATAATGATACCGTCATAGACTCCAATACCATTAACGGAGAGCTGCTCGAAGTCCTCTCTGCCACCAAAACGGCCGTCATGGACACCTATGTAGCGAAAGATGATGTCACCTATGTCATCAGCATTATAAATACCGGTCCGCTTCCTTTCACCGGACTTACCATCACCGATAATCTCGGCAGATATATGTTCGGTCTCATTCCGCTTTTCCCGCTGACCTATACCCCCTTATCCGTCCGGTATTATGTAAACGGCACTTTGCAGTCCGCTCCGGGTGTTGTGGCCGGTCCGCCGCTTGTGATCAGCAACATTACCGTCCCCGCAGGAGGCAATGCTACGATCATCTATGAGGTTAAAGCCAATCAATATGCCCCGCTGGGCGTCGGTGACAGCATCGAAAACACGGCAACCATCAGCGGCGGCGGGCTGTCTTCAGACGTCATCGCAACAGAAACCATCTACACGGAAGACAGTGCCAGTCTGGCAATCAGCAAATCAATCTGCCCGCTTACCGTCACCGAAAACGGACAGATCACCTATACCTTCATCATCGAGAATTTCGGGAACACTGCGGCACTCGCAGGAGACAATGTCGTATTGACCGATACCTTTAACCCGATTCTGAGCGCGTTAACTGTCGACTTCAACGGCGCACCGTGGAGTGAACTCACCAATTACACGTACGATCCTTTAAGCGGCGATTTTGCCACGATCGCGGGACAAATCACCGTACCTGCCGCAACGTATACCCAAGATCCCATCGTCGGAAACTGGATCGTGACCCCGGGTGTCAGCGTTCTGACCGTAACCGGTACCGTGTAATCCGCCTATAAAATCAGAGAATCGCAAGGTAAAATTAACGCCAGCCGAAAAGCTGGCGTTTTTCTATTGAATCAATTCGTCTTTGATGTTAATTTCAAAAATGGGTTCCGGATTTACGTTTTCCAATTCGATTCCCCGCTCTGCCGCCTGAATCACCGCCAGCGCCGCCGATTCGCCCAGTGACAGCATTGTCCGGCTCAGCCGGCACGAAGATGCCGCAAGATGGCTAAAAGAGGCGCCCCGGCACGCGACAAGCAGATTCGATATTTCATTCGGAAGCAAGCAGCTGTACGGAATCCCGTATGGATTGTCCACTTTGGCACAGATGCCGTTTTCGCCGTGAATGTCCATCGGGTGGTCGGCGATACTGATAAAATCCGCCCGATTCGGATGCTTTCTGAAATCGATTAAAATATCGTTTTGGGTCAAAACCGTTTTCCCGACGAGCCGCCAATGTTCGCGGATACCCGGAAACGGGAAAATTTTTGACAGATGATACCCTTTGAACGCTGGATGTTCCGTCAGATACTCCGCATAACGATAAACCCGTTCAAGACAGTTTTGCCGGGCGGCCTCCCCGTCGGCAAAATATTCATCTCCCGCCATTGTGGGCAGCATGTTCACATTCAAATCCCCGTCGGGTTTGGTCACAATAAATGAGCAAAAACCGCAGGCTTTCGCTTCCTTCAGCCACTGTTCGGTTTGATCCGAAAAACTTGAAAGAGGATTTTCTAATTGTTTTTCAAGGCTTTTTGAGAGTTGAAAGACATAGGTAACGCCGTTGAGTTTTTCGGCGGCTTGATCGGGAGCTGAGGGCTCGTTATAAACGTCCCGACTCTCGGCAAGCTTAGTGGCTTTACAGCCGCTTTTTCGGGCAAGCTCAATTTCCCCGCCGGCATCGATGAACCGGCGGGCGGTTATTTCCAAAACCGTGCCGTCTTTTCGGTGGCATCGGATGGTTTCGATTCGGTGATTGCGTACATCGCAATCCGCAAATTCGGTGTCCGTCAGCAATGTGACCCGATCGGATTTAATCAAGTTGCGCAGTTCGGTTTCCATCGCCTCGTCGTCAAAGACAAAACGCCGCCATTCACCGCGCGTCAAACCGGAACGCCGCAGGGTGGCTTCATAGCCGTCTGCGCTTTTCACCGACAGACCCCAAAACTCCCCGGTCTGCGCACACGGGAGTTCTTTGACCGACTCCTGAACCTGACCTTTGCCCGCCGCTATAAGCCGTTCGGCCAGCAGACGATGGCATTCACCCGCACTGACGCCGGGTTCAAAATTATTCACGCCGGCGGCGACCGCCGTTCCGCCGATTCTGCCCTGCTTTTCAATGACAACGGCAGTCAAACCGCTTTTCGCCAAAACGGCGGCGGCTCCGCACCCGGCCATGCCGGCGCCGACAACGGCGACATCGGTTTTAATCCGTTCGACTTTCATTTACAGCGGATTGACCTCCTGATCGATCCCCCAAATCGTGATTTCTTCCACCACGACATGATTCGGCATCTTGCAGATGTCGTAGGTGAGTTCCGCGATATCCTCCGGCTTCAGCAGGCGGGGAACTTCTCCGATTCCGGCGCTGCCGTTGAAACCCGTATTCGCCGCAGCCGGTATCAATGTCGTCACCCGCACGTTATAAGGTCTCAATTCCACATAAAGCCCTTTTGAAAAGTTCAATACGCCGCTCTTCGCCGAAGCATAGACCGACCACGCCGACCACGCCTCTTTGGCGCAGACCGAGGACACGTTGAGAATCGTGCCGCTCTTTTGCGTTTTCATCATCTCCGCAAAAGCCCGGCTTCCGTAAATCACACTGTTCAGGTTCAGTTTGATCGCTGTATCAATCTCTTCAATGCTCTGCTCGGTGACCTCTTTGATCGCAACACCGCCGCCGGCATTGTTGATCAACACGTCCAGACGCCCGTATTTTTCTTCGATAAACTTTTTTACCCGTTCCCAGTCGGCAGGAGAAGTGACGTCCATCGAAAAAAGTTCCGCGCATCCGGTCTCTTGCTTTGCCGCTTCCAATTTACCGAGGTTTTTTGCGGCGATGATAACGGTCGCGCCGCCTTCTACAAATCTTTTCGCCATGGCTTTCCCGTATCCTTGGGAACCCCCTGTAATTAAAACGATTTTATCCTTCATGGAATACATAGTTTCGTTCCTTTCGGTGTATTTGAATACAATTATAAGCGATTTTTAAACCGAAATCAACCTGCCGTCCGCGATTCGGTAAACCGTGTCGGCACGTTCCATCACGGTCAAATCATGCGTTACGATGATGATGCATCTGCCGTCTTTGTGGGCAAGCTCCGATAAAATATCGATGATAGCGGCGCTGTTTTCGCTGTCCAGATTTCCGGTGGGTTCGTCGGCAAGGATCAATTTCCGATCCATCGTCAGCGCCCTTGCGATTGCGACGCGCTGCTGTTCGCCGCCGCTGATTTTCGACGGATACCGGTCAAAGAGTTCATCGGGCAATGCGACTTTCCGCGCAAGTTCCGCAGCCGTTTTTTTGGCTGTTACGGCATCCGTGCCGCACAGTTCCAGCGGATACATGATGTTTTCCAAAACCGTCAGCAGCGGGAACAAGCTGAAGTCCTGATAAATAATGGCGATTTTTTGACGCCGGTAGAGGTCTCGGTCCAATCGGTCCGTCGGTTCGCCCTCAAACAGCACCTGCCCCGCATCGGGCAGATCCAGCCCCGCCATCATGGAAAGCAGCGTACTCTTGCCGCTGCCCGACCTTCCGGCAACCGCGTAGATTTTCCCGCACTCGAAGGTACAGGACACATCGCAAAGGACATTATCCCGCTCGTTGGCGCCGTACCCGTAACTGACGTTTTTCAATTCGATGATCGCCATATCGTTCCCTCCCGATTATTCGTCTTTTCGTGTCAATAAAATCGCCTTGTCCGCATTGAGCCGGGCGATAGAAACCGCAGAACCCGCCAGCCAGCAAACCGCAAATCCGGCGGCAAGCAGCAGCGATATGATATCAAACCCGCTAAGTAAAACAGCGGCTCCCGCCATAATCAATACCGTCGGCAGGCATAAAATCATCTGTTCGGCAAACAGCGATAAAAACGCTTTTCGCTTCGGCGTTCCCAGAGACCGCATGACCGCCAGTTCGTCCCGACGCATCAAAGCCATGATATAGGCCGTCACAAACCCGAGCAGCTCCGTCAGCGCACAGGTCAGTGCAAACAATGTGTCGGTATATCGGATTCGCTGCTGAAGTGATCGCGCGGTGTTCAGCAGCACCCGGTCGTCCAGAACGACAAAGCACCGAACCGCTCCGATGTGATTCACGGTGGAATATCCGGCGTTTGAAAGCCAAGTCTTGAACGCCGTCAGTTCGGCGCTGTCTTTGACAGTGAACGACACACTGTCAAAAGTATACGCATAATATTTGCTGTGTTCCGCCTCGCCAGATGTATCGAAAATCTCTGCGGGAGATATGTAAAACGCCAACGGGCAATAGATGTTATCTTTGACCCCGTCCTTGACGTAACTGCCGATCACGATCATATCCACCATCACCGGATCGCCGTCCGCAAACACCGCAATCCGAATGATATCCCCGAGATAAACACCGTATTGCGCCATCAAATCCGTGGAGACCATGCACGGCATGTAATCGCCGCTCAGTTCCTGCGCAAAAACCGAGGCATCGTATCCGTCCGAAAATTCGGTATTCACCAGCGAGCTGTAATAGAATTCCGGAGCGCTGTAAAAATCATTGGTCATGATCAGAAGAGGACCCTGCTTCATATTGTTCATGAAGGTCTCGTATGAATAACTGGTTTTGGACGGTATCACAAGTTCCTTGATTTCGACCGCTTCGCCGTTGACCGTCACGGGACACACAAACGAGAAATTCATCCATTTGGTGACGCAAAGGTCGGAAACATAGTTTGAGCGATTTAATTCGTTGACGATATATCCCTCGACCGATAATCCTTTTAATTCGGTCCCGTTGATATCGGTAAATGTGCCGCTGACCGTCGTACTCTCATAAATATCCGCCAGCTGCGTTTTATTCGTATTCGATATATGGATCAGCCGAAACATCAGTAAAACCGCACAGGCCGCCAACAACACCGGCACAGCAGATCGGAATCCGCCCCGAACGATCGAAAGCCCGGCGTATTTTAAAGCGCCGCCCGAAAGAGCCGCAGAACGTCTCGGACCGGCTGCGGTGCGGTTTGATTTTTTCTTTTTATGCGGGTGCGCCAACGCCGCCGCGGCAAATCCGAAACAGGCGATCACCGACAGCAGCAGCACGCAGCCGCCGACAGCCGCGAAAATCCACGGGTCCGTATCGGAGGTGAACGCCAGCGTTTTGGAGAGCGAGAGATTGCTGTTGCTGTATAGCAGTTCGGAATAAGCGCGGTTTTCGGCCAATCGGCTGACGATGGCGGCGCTTCTGCCCGACAGCAGCCAACTCGCAAGCCCTCCGGCAAGACAAGCCGCTGCCGCCGTCAGACCCGCACCCCAAACCAGATAGGCGTATACGTTTTTCCGGCCTGCGCCGAGGCGTATCATCACCTCAGCCGCTTTTTTCTGCCGCTGCACAAATAAAAATCCGAGCAATACAATCACCGCAAGCCCCACTGCGGCACAGACGCTTGTGATAATGACGGCGGTATGCAGAATATCGGAAAACGGCTTTGTCACGGCGGCATAGCCCTGGTCATAGATCAACAGCCGCACCCTATCCGGCAGATTTTGCGAAAACCGCGCATAAAATTCGTCGGCGCTGTCGTTATCAATGACCGCCTGTCCCAATGCGTAGATAAAATATCCGTCCGTCATCCCGAGCGTATCATTTTTCGGAATAAAGACATAATGGCGCATATCGTTTTGCGTGTTGGTCAGCCCGACAACGGTATAAATTCGTTCGCTGTCGAATCCGTCGACGCTCCAATAGCTGTCGTAAAGGCTGCAATTTTCCGCCGCCGCGATCGAGAGATCGATCGTATCGCCGACCGAGATCCCGAGCTTTTCGGCGACATATTCCGAGACGATGCAGACGTCTGCACCGCTGTCGTATTCCTCCTGCGTAAACGCCCTGCCCTGCGTCAATGAGAGTTTTTGCTGGTTGAACGGATAGAGCGAATCCAGATCGGAGGTCGCAAACACGGTCACGCTGTTATTGACGGTGCGGTAGGTCTCGGCGATATCAAATAAAATGCTCTCTTCGGGCAGCGTATACCCGCCGTCCGCGTTCGTCACGTCCTTGCACAAGTCCCCGATGCCGACGGATATCCCGCCGCTCCCGTTTTCATACGGGATCAGCGTGGCATGTTTATAGGAGGTAACGCCTAAACGATATTCGCTGTGCAGCAGATAATAATGGCCCTCGGTCAATTCAATGTCGCTCGTGATAATGATCCCGATATTGGCCCTGTTATAATAGGAATACAGGCATTCGATGACGATGGCGTCGTATGTGCCGGTGGAATTGCGCCCGATGACTCTGACGACCGAGACGTTTCTGGTGCGGTACGCGACCAAATCGTCAAAGCGGGTATATCCCTCGACGTAACCGAGTGCACCGGAGGCGCTGTCCCATTTCTCGACATAGGGGCTGCTTTCGATGGCCGCAGTGTCCAGCTGCGCAGCCGCATCCGCCGTACCGGGATCATAGACCGTGTCATCGGGGTATTCGGTGCCCATATATTCAAAAAGGCCGATTGTTGTATAGCCGGTTCTGCAACTCTCGAGATATTCGGAAATGCTCGACGAGACGCTGATTCCCAAACAGAGGATCAGCGTGATGAAAAACAATATGAGAAACAGCGAGACCGATTTCTTTTTTGAACGGAAAATATGATGGAACGCCTGCCTGAAAAACAATACTTTCACCGCCCTATTAATGAAAATTTTAACAAATTATTTAAATCATTTCAATACTCTGCCGTAATATATTAATCTACTTGCGGTTGAAATTTTTGCATCGCATCAATATTATACTTGAATTTTTATTAAAAATCCTTTATACTGGAATCGAAATTCCTAAGGGGGACTTAACATTGTTTTTTGCAACTGTTTTCAGGGCCGATACACTGGCCTGCTCCGTCCAAGTGGAGAATGTCCGGCAAGACGTTGTGCGGAGCTGAATCAAGAGAAGAATCTCTGAGGTTTGCCGGCAAGATCATGCAAAAGCAGTGCTTTTTAAGCGCTTTGTTTTGTGTTCTGTCTTGCCGGTAAAATAAAGATTGAGCTTATAGACCGCGGACGCTTTGTCCGCGGTCTTTTCATTTACATATGAGGGGCAGAATTTACTCCCTCAATATTTATTTAAGAAGGATGGTAAATATGAATTACATCATCAAATATGTCACAACGGAACAGGAACTTGATGCGGCGTTGGAATTTAATATGAAGATTTTCGGTACCCGTTCCGATGCGCCCGACTACACACGCGAAAAATGGCTGGAACGCATCAAAACATACGACGACTTAATGCTGTTTGCCGAATCGGACGGCAAGGTGATCGGCATTGTGTTCGGCAGAGTGGAACGCGGCGTCAGTGTCACGGTAGGTCCGGTGGCCGTCGACGAGTGTTTCCGCAAACACGGTATTGCCCGAAATATGATACTGCTGCTTGAAAAGCGGGCACTTCGCCACGGGATTCACCATCTCTGTCTCGGTGCTGCAGAAACCGCAGAGGGCTTTTACGAAAAGCTCGGTTATACCGGCACATTGTTGATACAATCCGAAGAAAACAGTATTGAGAAACTGCTCTCGCTAAATACAAAATACCGAGTTCATCACACAAATGTATATGGCGGGACAATCAATCAGGTTTATCTCGAACTGCCCGCTGCCGACCGGGAGTTGCAGCGCAGATATGAAAACACGCTTCCCGGCTGTTATACCCAGATGGTATTTGAAAAGAAAATATAAAAAGTTACGGAGGAATTTATTTATGAAAGACAATATCGGAAATTACGCAAAACACGCACAGTATTGGGATTGGGGCAATCTCGATCACGAGCGGGCGCCGAATGACGAAAGCAGCTATCACTTCGCGAAGCAATATGGGAACAGCATCCTCCTCCCGATGTGCGCGTGGGGGCATTTGGGTGCGTACATGGCACAACGCGGTATGAGAGTGACCGCTTTTGACATCACGCCCGAAATGATCGAGGAAGGCAAAAAACGCTTCGGCTCCATTAAGAATTTGAATCTGTTCGTCGGCGACGCAACCGATTTCAATTTTGATATTGAGCCGGTTGACGTCTGCGCTTTTGCCGAAATGGGATGGATTCATTCGATGGACGAAGTGAAAAAAGCGTTGATTTGTATCAACAATCATCTGCGCGACGGCGGATATTTAATCCTCGAAGAGTTTATCGGTGCGTATGACAGCCAAACGGGATTGGAGACATTCCGCGTCAAAAACAATCCGTATCCCGACCGAACGGTATATAAAACAGGGATCACCCGCAATGAAGCGAAAACCAGGCGGTGTTACATCTCGCAAACCGTTTATACCGAATATAACGACGGCAGGAAGGAGCAGTTCGATCATAATTTTTATTTGCAGAGATATTCACGGGCGGAATGGCTTTCCGCACTCCGAGAATGCGGCTTCGAAGTCAAAGCCGAATACAAAAACCGCGATAAAGAGCCGTGGAGGGAGGACGACGGACATTGGATTGTCGTAGCAATCAAATCAAAATAAACATAATAAATAGGAGATAAAAGTATGCCAGAGAAAAACAAAATCAGCTGGAACAAAGGCGCTGCGGCGTACTCGGCGCTCAACCACTCCGAGAAATTCATGAACCGCATTCTTACAAATCCCGCAAACGCATTTCACCATACGACTTGGGAGGTTATCAAAAAATATGTTCCAAACTTGCGCGGGAAACGCATCTGCGTGCCGTCCAGCGGTGACAATCACGCGGTGTTCGCGTTTGCCATGCTTGGGGCAACAGTGACTTCCTGCGACATCTCGGAAAACCAGCTTGCCAACGCCGAACGCGTCGCAAAACAATATGGGTGGGATAAATCCATTGAGTTTGTCTGCGCCGACACCATGAAGCTGGACGGCATTTCGGACAGTACTTATGATTTCGTCTACACCTCGAACGGTGTGCATGTCTGGATCGATGATTTGAACAGCATGTATCGCAACATTTACCGCATTCTGAAACCGGGCGGAATTTATATCATGTACGAGATTCACCCGTTTCTGCGTCCGTTCGATGCCCAGGTAAAAATCAAAAAGCCCTACGACGCCACCGGTCCGTTTGAGAGCGAGGAAGAAACCACCTTCGGCTGGCGGGTGATGGACATCCAAAACGCCATACTCGACGCGGGATTGCGTCTGACGCACGTCGAGGAGATGTACGCCGAAAAGGATTACGACTGGCCGTTCTGGATCAGTTTGGAGGATAAATTGAAAGGTGTAACCGCGACCCGCGAAGAGGTCGACCGCATGTTTGACTGGCACAACAACCCGATGGCGGCGCTGCCGAATTGGATTTGCCTTGCGGCGAAAAAGAAGGGATGAACGTTATGAGTATCATCAAATCACATGACATCACCCTTTACGGGGGGAATGACGACGCAATCATCCTACATCCCCTGACCGACGAGCATTTGCCCTGCTTATACAAATGGAACGCCGACCCGGAGGTACTGTATTGGACCGAGGGTGGAACAGACAACCGCAGTCTCTCCTACGGACCTGACACCGTACATAAAATTTACGGCGGCGTATCACAAAACGCCTTTTGCTTTCTCGTAGAGGTGGGCGGCATTCCGATCGGCGAATGCTGGCTGCAAAAGATGAATCTTCCGTATGTAAAAGCAATGTACTCCGAAACCACCGACGTGCGCCGCATTGATATGGCGATCGGCGAAAAAGCGTATTGGAACAAGGGCATCGGAACCCAATTCATCGGCATGATGATCGATTTCGCTTTTAATGGCGAGCATATCGATGTTCTTCACTGCTTCTGTGAGGATTATAATGTCCGCTCCCGCCGCATGTGGGAAAAGCACGGCTATACGCCGGTTTTATCGGAGGATTTACCGCAGCCCCAAAAAGGTAAATATCAGTTTCATTACCGGCTGACCCGTCAGGAGTATTTCGAGCGAAAACGGTATAAACCGGACAATGAATTAGTTTTCGATTTGCCGCTTGCAAAACTTCAACCCAGTCAGCTCTGGGTTAGCGAGGGTAAATTGCGCAATGTTCAAGAGTGGTTCGATCCGAAAAGTCGGGAGAACTTTAACCCGATTCCGGTGATTGAATTGGATGGACGTACCGTCATGACTGACGGACATACCCGTACCGTTGCCGCACATCTCGCGGGATGGGAGACCGTTCCCGTTTACCGGGATACAGACATGCTTGATTTCTCAGCGTATCGAATGGATATCGGATGGTGCGATGAAGAGGGCATTCACAGTCCATCCGAACTTGCAAAACGTATTGTTCCGCACCGGGATTACGAGCGGTTATGGCGAAAACGATGCCTTGAATTTAATTAAAGAAGATGTGCGGGAATTATGATATTGGATATTCCCGCACATTTGCTTTTCGACCTTTTGTCATTGTTGCAAAAAAAAATCCACTATGCTATAATTCCACTTAATTCATGCGCGGAGGTCGTAAAAAAGTGACCCACTATTTTATTATCAACCCGACGGCGGGAAAAGGCCGTCCGGTTAAATTGATTCCGAAGATTGAAGAGGCCTGCAAAAAAGCAAAAGCCGATTTTGTCGTCCATCTCACCGAAAGCAAACAAAGCGCGATCAATTTCGTGAAAAATGCCACTTCAAAGGGTGAAAAAAGCCGGGTTTATGCCGTAGGCGGCGACGGTACGCTCAACGATGTACTCGCCGGCATCGCCGATTTCGAAAACACCGAAATCTGCTGCGTACCCTGCGGAACCGGAAACGATTTTATCAAGACGTTGAAAATTCCCCGCGAACAACTGCTTGATATCGATCAAATACTGACGTTCCCCTCCAAAAAAGTGGATTTTATGATTGTGGATGACCACCGCTGCCTGAACATCTGCAATATCGGCATTGATTCTGTCGCTGCGTACTATATGCAGGAGTTCAAACGCCTGCCCTTGATGAAGGGTTCTATGCCCTACCTGTTCGGCGTTTTAAAGAGCTTGTTCGGAAAGCTCGGAAATGAGCTGAAAATCCGTCTGGACGGCAAAAAAGACGTGGCCGGAAATTATATGTTGATTGCCATCGCAAACGGCCAATACTACGGAGGCGGTTATAAAGCGGCACCGCTTGCCAAAGTTGACGACGGACTTCTCGACATCTGCCTTGTCAATAAGGTATCGAGAGCGAAAGTACTGAAGCTGATCGGCAAATATAAAGACGGAGTTCATCTGACACATCCTGCTTTTAAAGGCATTTTAACCTACCAGAACGTCAAAGAGATTGAGATCTTCTCTGAAGAACCGCTGCGCATCTGTATTGACGGCGATATTTTCACCGAGAAAACCATAAAGATACACATCGAACCGTTGAAATTAAACTTCGTCGTCCCTGCAAATGCCATCACTTAAGAATCACAATCTTCACTTATAATCTGTGCGTCCATTACTGAAAGGGGCTTGTATATGTTTAAAAAACCCAAGAAAACAGAAGAATCGGTTATTGAAGGTCAGGTTACCAATCCCGAAAACACTGACGCTAATAACGGATTTTCAAATGACCTGAAAAACTACGGTCCCCAAAAACCGAAAAAGAAACGTCAGGCGGCTCTTTCAAAAGCCCAGCGCACTATGATCACCGTGGTCAGCTGTGTGCTGGTCGTATTGCTCGCCTTCGGCGCAACGCTCCTTTGGAGTCCGTCGTGGTATTTTGCGAACGCCACCGCTATGACGGTCAACGGCATAAAAGTCCCCGTGTCCGAATACAACTTTAACTACTGGACAACCGTTCAGTATTTCTATCAATATTACGGCAGCTACCTAGACTCGGATACGCTTGATACCACAAAAGACCTTGCCAAACAGCAATGTCCGTCCTCGTTCACCACCGATGAAGATATGACTTGGCAGGACTATTTTATCGATCAGACCGATGACTATGTCGAGACCATTATGGTGGCCTATCAAAAAGCCGTGGAAATGGGCTTTACACTGACTGAAAGCGACCTACAGGGCATTGACAGCTTTTTCGAAGATACGATCGCAACAAACGCCCAAGATAACGGCGTCAGCGATGAGCAATTTATTCACCTGATGTTCGGCACCAGCTGCAATAAAGAGAATCTGCGTACCGCCCTTGAACACATCTACATTGCCGACCATTACAACGATTATCTCCTTAACAGCTACACCGTAGAACAAACCGAGTTAGACGACTGGATGGCTGAATATAATGATCAGTTCTGGGGCGCCTGCTATAATTATTACGGATTTGAAGCGGCTTCCGACTCTGAAACCGATGTCGGTGCTGCAAAAAAACTGGCCCATGATTTCCTCGATCAAGTCACCGATCAGGCGTCTTTTGCCGACTTGGCTTATGAGACCGCTGCGGAGGCCGACAAATCCAGTTACGAGTCCGAAACCGCAACCCTGCGGTATTACTTCACTGCCGACGAGATCAACGATGCCGATATCTCCAACTGGCTGTTTGATGAATCGAGACAGCCCGGCGATAAAGAGGTTATTTACAGTGTAACTGACGGCACCGCCTATGCCATCTATTTCGTCGACGCCAATTACCCGCCCACACTGGCGACAAACCTCTACAGCATTTATTTTGGTATCGGCGATAAATATGCCACTCAGAGTGAAGCTCAGGCAGCTGCCCAAGCCGTACAAGCCAAATTCATCGAAGGCGGAAAAACCGCTGAGCTCTTTAAAACGCTTGCAGCGGAATATTCCGACGATGCTGCGGCGGAAGAAGACGGCGGGTATATTGAAAACTTCCTGCCTAAAGACATGGATCAGGATGTTGCGATCTGGTGTTATACCACCGGCCGTAATGCAGGTGAATATTCAATCATCGAGAGCAGCTACGGCGGTTATTACTTCATTTATCTCGACAGCTGGGGTGACTTTGTCTGGCGTGTCACAGCTATTGAAGATATCCAGAATTACCACTACGCGCTCACACAGGACGAAACCTTCTCCAATATTCAATCCGAGGCTTTTCCGATAAGAGAATATATGGTCTCGAAATAATTTTTAAGAAAACGCGCGATACGGAAAATCCGTATCGCGCATTTTTTGCTTTTATTGAATGATGATCGGTTGTGTCCAAGAGATGTTTCCTTCTTTATCGACACAAACGGCCTGAACATATTCACAGCCGGGATGAAGTTCCCACTCGGCATGTGTATAATATCCCCCGTTTTTATCGTAAAACGATTTCCACGAGCCGTTGGACTTAAAGTATACGCTCTCGCAGGGGGAACAGTCGAAAAACACTCCGCCGTCTCTGATATAAAAATCACGGATTGTCGGAGCGGTTCTGCCCAACCGCGAATACGAAGCGAAAAAGCTGCCCTTTTCCATTGCGTCAAACAGAGCATCATAAGTCAGTTTTTCACACTTGACCGTGATAAAGCCGCCGAACATGTCCCGCTCCATATTGTGAAGATCGTCAGCGGCGACACACATCATATTGTTTTTATCCCAGAGAAAATGGTCATAGAAGAATTCCGCGTTTCCGCAGTGCCACATCATCTGACAGGCGTAATTCATGATCTCCATCGCGAACAACCCGCGCAGCGGTTTTACGGTTGCATAATCGACCTTCGACCAATGCGGATGGCACAGGATGGCCAGATTACCGTGGGCATTGACCTCATCGATGACTTGCTGCGGCGTCAGGGAGCGAATCCGTTCTCTGTCAAAACGGAATTCGTGTTGATATTTTGTCCGATCCGGATGACCCACGGCGACGATATGATGGATCCCATTGACCATCGTATCCAATTCCGTACCTGGGAGAATCAGAAAATCTTTGGAATTGAACGCGATATCGAAACCGTATATTTGGTGATCGGTCAGCGTTAAAAACGAATAGCCGGCATTTTGATAGGCCTTTACGACTTCGGACGGAGAACCTCCTCCGTCGGAGATGGTGGTGTGTGTGTGCGTATTGCCCTTATAATAATTCCCGTCTTTGTAAAGCGTTCTCAGTTCCATTTTTCTACCCCGTTCTTTTTATAATCTCATGACCTTATTTATTTTAACATAAATGTGAGATTTTTCAACCGCCGAAAAACAGGCGTGAGAAAAAACATGCTGTGATTAGTGCCGTCAGATCAGCAAACAATGCACAAAAAAGCGTTTGCCGCGTTTTTTTTATACCAATGGAGGCAAAATAGAGCGAGAATACATAAAAAGTGGTTTCGTTCGCACCTTCGATCACCGAAGCCAGTTTCCCGACAAAACTGTCGGGGCCATCCTTAGAAAACAAATCTTGCAAAAGCGCAAAGGCTCCGCTTCCCGAGAGCGGACGCATGAGGGCGATCGGTAATACTCCCGTGGGAATGTTGAGCAGGTTCGCCACCGGGTCAAATAACGAGACCATTGCGTCGAGAACTCCGCTGGCCCGCATCACCATCACCGCCACAACCATTCCGATATAAGTCGGGAAAATCGATGCAGCGGTGTCAATGCCGTTTTTCGCACCGAGGCGGAAACTCTCAAAAACCCTGACCCTTTTAAAAATGCCGAATAAAATGACAGCCGCCAGAAACAGCGGCAGAATCAGGACACTGATATATTGGAGCATCAGGGCGGTCTCCTTTCAAACAGAGCGTTGCTCAGTTGTCCGGCCACAACGGCCGTCAGCGATACACACAGCATCGGAAGCATAATGATGTAGGGTTCCTTGCTTCCGTAGAGCTGTCGGATGGCCGCCAGAGTCGTCGGAATCAACTGTACCGCCGAGGTGTTGACCAACACGAATCGGATCATATAGGGAGAAGCGTCTTCCCCGTAATTCGACTGCGCGGCCAATTCGTGCATTGCGGCCAGTCCCATGGGGGTTGCCGCACTGCCAAGTCCTAGAAAATTTACTGCCATATTCTGGGCAATTAACGGATATGCGGGGTTCTCCTTTTTCATTCTCGGAAATAGGATTTTCATAAACGGCGTCCATATTTTTGCGATGAGAAGATCGAGTTTGCTGTCGCGTGCGATTTGTAAAATTCCGCTCCAAAAGCACAAATTTGCCAATAATGTCAAAAAAAGCGTCGCTGCCTCTTTACAACCGCTTGGAATGGCAGAGGCCACTTCGCTTACTTTACCGGTAATAATGGCGTATATGATGGAGCCCACCATCATGATGACCCATATCCAATCCGACATTTTTCCTCCTGAAAAATTTTTCGTTGACATTTTACAATTGATTTGTTAAAATAAATACACAAATCTTGGTGAGGTGTGGAAGTATGAAAGAAACAGGCATCATCAGAAACTTAGACGAACTCGGAAGACTGGTCATTCCGATCGAATCCCGCAGGTCTTTGAACTGGAAAGTGCATGATCCTATCGAAATTTATGTTGACGACGGCGCGATTATTCTGAAAAAGCACATGAACTCCTGCGTGTTCTGCGGAAGCCAGAGCGATCTGAGCGAATACGAAGGTCTGAACGTTTGCAAAAAGTGCATCGAGCACTTGGGTAATCTCAAGTAGGATTTTCGTATATGACAAACAGGGAACGAGCTCTTGCGGTTCTGAATTACGGAAAATATGATCGACTTCCCTGTGTGGCATTCGGCTATTGGGGAGAGACGGTTCAGAAATGGGCCGACCAAGGACATATTACCCGGGAAATGGCCGATAACTATTGTAAATACGGCGACAACGGAAGCGGAGACAAACAAATTATGTCTCAGCTTGGTTTTGATTTCAACTGGAGCAACACTTACGGCGGCAACACCGTTTTAATGCCTCCTTTTGAAGAAAAGCTGCTTGAAGAAAAACCCAATGGTCAAAAATTAATTCGCAACAGCGAAGGCCTTTTGGTCATGATCAAACCCGGAACCACTTCCATCCCCTCTGAAGTCGGCACCTCGCTGACTGATCGAGAGGCGTGGGAGGAACTTTATTTGCCGCGTTTACAATACAGCGCCGATCGCGTTGACGAGAAAGCCGTGCGCGAACAGGTTACCAACTGGAATCCGGATCTTCCGAAAGCACTCAGGCTCGGAAGTTATATCGGTATCATGCGCAATCTGCTCGGCGTCGAGCATTTCTCCTATCTGCTGGCTGACGATTATGATCTCTATGTCGAAATCGCCGACACGCTTTGCAATCTCTGTTACAAGGTCACCGAAAAGGTGCTTTCCTTTAATCTTCCGGTGGATTACGCCCATTTTTGGGAAGATATCTGCTTCAAGAACGGGCCGCTGGTCATTCCTTCGGTCTTCGAGGAAATCATCGGACCGCACTATAAAAAGGTCACCGACCTTTTGCACAAGTACGGCGTAAACATTGTTTCGGTCGACTGTGACGGAAAAATCGACGCTCTCCTCCCCATCTGGCTCGAAAACGGCGTCAATACCATGTTCCCCATCGAAGTGGGCACTTGGGAGGCCTCCATCGCTCCTTGGCGTGAGAAGTACGGAAAAGAACTTCGCGGCGTCGGCGGCATGGATAAACGTGTTTTTGCGCAGGACAAAGCGGCAATTGATCGGGAGATTGAACGTCTGAAGGCACTGGTTGCCTTGGGCGGTTATATCCCCTGCCCCGATCATCGTATCGCTCCGGATGCCAAATACGAACTCGTGGCCTATTACTGCGAACAGTTCCAAAAAACGTTTAGGTAAAAACCAAAATAAATATCCCCCGGTAAAACCGGGGGTTTTTCATAGACGGGCAAAGCCCTA
>DAOSWV010000026.1 GCA_035380125.1 Oscillospiraceae bacterium | reverse complement strand
TCTCGGGGTCGATTTTTTTCACAAACACCGGCTTGCCGAACGCACCCACGCCCTTGCGCTGTCCGATCGTGAAGTTGTAAATCCCCTCGTGTGTGCCGCAAATTTCACCGTCGGGCGAAATCATTTCCCCGGGCAATGGCCCGAGTTTTTCCCGCAAAAAAGCAGCATAGTCGGCGTCCGGCAGAAAGCAGTTCTCGCTGCTGTCGGGCGCATCGTGGCAGTCAAGCCCGTTTTCCTTGGCGATTGCGCGCACTTCATCCTTGTCCGCGACCTCTCCGAGCGGCATCAGCAGCCGGTTTACGACGTTCTCCCCAAGCCGGTAAAGCATATAGCTCTGATCGCGCTTTTCGCAGACGGCCTTTTTGATCAGCCCGTTTTCGGTGCGCGCATAATGCCCGGTCGCGATATAGTCATAACCGTTTTGATCGGCACATTCCGTCAAATGTTTAAACTTAATCGTCGGATTGCACAGCACACACGGATTCGGCGTGCGCCCGTTGGCGTATTCATTGATAAAATAAGCAATAATATTTTCTTCAAACTCTTTTTGCGCATTGACGGTAAACAGCGGAATGCCGAGCTGTTTTGCGGCTTTTTCGGCCTTTTCCACGCCCTGCTCATGCTGTTTGGACATGACCATATAGACCCCGCCGACCCTGTACCCCGCCTTTTGCAAAAGCAGGGCGCAGACGCCGGAGTCGACGCCGCCGGACAGTGCGACCAAAACGCTATTCATGGCACCCTTCGCAGTTGATGATCTTGCCGACCAGCGGCTCGGGATCGATGCCCTTTTTGCGGTAATAATCGGCCAGTGCCGTTTTAATGGCCTGTTCGGCCAAGACTGAGCAGTGGATTTTCGCGGGTGGCAGCCCTTCAAGCGCCTCGACGACCGCCTTGTTGGTCAGTTTCAGTGCTTCTTCAATCGACTTGCCCTTGATCAGTTCGGTGGCCATCGAACTCGTCGCGATCGCTGCGCCGCAGCCGAAGGTCTTGAACTTGACGTCGGTGATGACGCCGTCGTCGATTTTCAGATACATCCGCATAATGTCGCCGCAGCGGGCGTTTCCGACCTCGCCGACGCCGTCGGCATTCTCAATCTCACCCACGTTGCGCGGATTCATAAAATGATCCATCACTTTTTGCGTATACATAAATTCTCCTCCAAACAGTCCGGATTTGAAAAATTTATTCTCAAACTTTTTTCTCCCAAACCGGACTCATCGCACGAAGTTTTTGAACAATCGGCGGCACGGTTTTCAAGATATAATCCACATCCGCCTCGGTGTTGTATTTGCCCAGCGAGAGCCGCAGCGACCCATGCGCGATCTCGTGCGGCAGCCCGATGGATAACAACACATGGCTCGGGTCGAGTGACCGGCTGGTACAAGCCGACCCCGACGAGGCACAGATGCCGTTCATGTCCATCCACAGCAGCAGGGATTCGCCCTCAATGCCCTCGAACGAGATGTTCATGTTGCCCGGCACGCGCTGTTTTCGGCTTCCGTTCAGTTGAGTACCCGGCAGCGCCAGCAGCCCGTCGATCAGTTTGTCCCGCAATTTTCCCAAACGGACGGTTTCCTCGTCCAGATGTTCAACCGCTTCGGAAATCGCCGCACCGAGTCCCACGATACCGGGAATATTTTCGGTTCCGGCGCGTTTTCCGCTCTCCTGCTGCCCGCCGTGAATCAAGGAGGCAATCCGCACGCCCTTTTTAATATACAGCGCCCCGACGCCTTTCGGCCCGTTGAATTTGTGCGCCGACAACGACAGCATATCCACGCCGAGTGCCTTGACGTCGACCGAAATATGGCCGACCGCTTGCACCGCGTCTGTGTGAAACAGCACGCCTTTTTCCGCGCAGACCTTTGCGATTTCGGCAATCGGGTTAATCGTGCCGATCTCGTTGTTGACCGTCATCACGGTGACCAGCGCCGTATCTTCGCGAATCGCCGCCGCGACCGCTTCCGGCGTGATAATGCCCTCCGAAGTCGGCTTGACGAGCGTCAGTTCAAACCCCTGCGTTTTCAACGCCTCGAGGGTCGACAGCACCGCGTGGTGTTCGTATTCGGTCGAGACGATATGCTTTTTCCCGGATTTCGCTTTTTGCAGTACCGCGCCTTTGATCGCCCAGTTGTCACTCTCGGAGCCGCCGCCGGTGAAATAGACCTCCGCCGGATCGGCGTTGATCGCCTTTGCAACCTGTTCGCGGGCTGCTGTCAGCGCCTTTTCGCTCTCATAACCCAAACTGTAGACCGAAGACGCATTCCCGTACTTTTCGCAGAAATACGGTCTCATCGCCTCAAAAACCGTGTCCGAGACGCGGGTTGTGGCGGCATTATCGACATATATCATTGCTCTTTCCATACTTTTTCGAGCAGTCCTTTCAATAGAAATGGCGGTACGAAGAGTATGCCCACTTCTGTACCGCCTCTATTATACACCAATTTAGTATTGTTTGCAACAGCGGCGTCTTTTTCTTTCTCAGACCGAAATCCGCTTGTTGAGTTCATACAATTCCCTGTCAAAGGGCTTTGTCATCTCCAGCGCCTCACCGATGTCATAATCGATGATGCTGTCGTTTTTACGCACGACGACGCGGTTACCGATGCCTTTTGCCAGCAGGTCTACCGCATACACGCCCATCATTGTGGCAATCACGCGATCCTTTGCCGACGGGGAACCGCCGCGCTGGACATATCCGAGTACCGTCGAACGGGTCACGACGCCGGTCTCGTTTTCGATGTCCTTGGCCAACTGTGATACGCCGCCCGGATAGTCGATGCCCTCCGCCGCGATGATGATAAAGTGCTTTTTTCCTGCACGGCTCATCTTCTGCATCGGTTCGATGACGTCCTTTTGAAGATCCGGCGGAATTTCAGGCACCAAAATCGCCATTGCGCCGCTGGCCACACCCGCATGTAAAGCCAGATAGCCGCAGTCGCGGCCCATGACCTCAATCAGGGAGCAACGGTCGTGCGAATGCGAGGTGTCGCGGATTTTGTCGACCGCATCGATAATCGTGTTTAGTGCGGTGTCGACGCCGATGGTATAATCCGACGCGCTGATGTCGTTGTCAATCGTACCGGGGATGCCGACGCACGGAATACCCAGATGAGACAGATCTTTCGCACCGCGAAAACTCCCGTCTCCGCCGATAACGACGATTCCCTGCAGACCGAATTGCTTGCAGTTGCGGATTGCGCGATCCTGACCCTCGGGGGTCTTGAATTCGGGGCTGCGCGCGGAATAAAGAATGGTACCGCCTCTGTGCAGAATTTCCGAAACGCTGCGCAGTTCCATTTTCTGAATATCCCCGTGAATCAGCCCTTCATACCCGCGGTTGATGCCGAAGACCTCCATGCCGCTGTCAATCGCCGAACGCACGACCGCGCGAACCGCGCAGTTCATGCCGGACGCATCGCCTCCGCTGGTGAGGACGCCGATGGATTTAATTTCGCTCACAAAAATCGCCTCCGTGCCTGTTATTTTTTCACGAGCACTTTTTTCAGTTTGACGAAACGCGGCAGACTGTCTTCATAGGGCAGTTTGGTCTGTCCCTGAATCAGCGGCAGCGCGTAATCGATGAATTTCTGATTCAAGCCGTCGCCGGTTTTGTTGATCCATTCGAGCGGCACTTTCTTCTCGGCGTTGGCCACGACGGTCAGATCGAACAGCTTGATTTTGCAGTGATATTTTCCGTCTTTTATGACCCGCTCGAATCCGACCATCTTGTCGGTCACGCCCTTGACGGCGTTGGTGACAGCGGCTTTACCGGCCTTGAAGGACTCGTCGATGTCGGTCTGGGAGGCACAGTGCGCGGCGCAGCGCTGTAACAGCGACAACTCAATGCCGCGGACTTTCGCGCCGGTCGCCTGTTTGACGGTGTCGGCGAGGAACGAGGCCAAACCGCCCAATTGCGCATGGCCGAAGCTGTCCTTGGTCTGCGCCAGATCGGCGCCGTATTCGGAAATATATTTCCCGTCTTTGTCTTTGATGCCCTCGGACACGACGACAAGGCACTTCTTGGTCTTTTCGTAGATGACCTTGACCTTGGCGATAAAGCTTTCGAGGTCGAACGGAACTTCGGGCAGATAGATCAGATCGGCGCCGAAACCCTTTTCGTTGGCGAGCGCGGCGCTCGCGGTCAGCCATCCGGCGTTGCGGCCCATGGCCTCGACGATGGTGACCATGCCGGTGTCATAGACATGCGCGTCGTGGTAGACCTCCATCACCGAAGTGGCGATGTATTTGGCCGCCGAGGCATAACCCGGGCAGTGGTCGGTACCGGCCAGATCGTTGTCGATGGTTTTCGGAATGCCCATCACGCGGCACTCGTAGCCGTTTTTCAGGCAGTATTTCGAGATTTTATTGCAGGTGTCCATCGAGTCGTTGCCGCCGTTGTAGAAGAAATAGCGGACATCGTACTTCTTGAACACTTCGAGAATGCGTTTATAATCGCTGTCGTCGACCGACGGATCCTTGAGCTTGTAGCGGCAGGAACCCAGCGCCGACGAGGGGGTATATTTCATATATTCCAGTTCTTTGGGGTCTTCTTTGCCCATATCCATGAGCTTTTCGTCCAAAACGCCCTTGATGCCGTTGCAGGCGCCGTAAACCTTAGTGATAGCGTCGCTCTCAAGCGCGGTTTTGATCGCGCCGTATGCGCTTGCGTTAATAACAGAACTCGGGCCGCCTGATTGGCCGATAATGCATGCTCCTTTTAATGTTGACATCTGATTCATACCCTTCGTTAATGGTTTGTTTATTGGGAGATCATTCTTACGAGAACAAATCTCACCACATACCATTATAGCACTTACCATTTTTGTCGTCAATAAACACGCATGAAACTGTAACGGTCATATAATTCACAGTTGTCAGTTGGCAGTGTACAGTGACCTTCCGATACGCAATATATGTACAAATCCCGCCCATCGCTCCTTTGCCGGGTTGTAGGGGCGAATCGCATTCGCCCACTTTTTCAAATCCCACCGCGCGGTACCCTGCGAGAAGGCAGATATGAGACGGCAAAGGCAGGATTTATAATCACCCGCCGCAGCGTATCTTTTCTTTTCATTCTTCACTCTTGCCTTTTGCTTACTATTCCCCTCTGTGGAGGGGTGGCCGAAGGCCGGGGTGGTTATCCACTCTTCCTCCCACAAAAAAGAGCGGCTCCCGCCGCTCTTTTTTATCAGATTGTTCCCTCTCACTCAAAGGTGATCAATTGTAAAATCGCGTCCAGCGAATAGTATGGCCATCCCTCGGCTTTTTCCGTCAGCTTCATCTCAACTATTTTTCCATCAGTCTCAATGAAGAAAAAGTGCGTGTCGTAGGGTGTTCCGTCAAAAATACTGACTGTAATGTCATCATATTGAATGTCCCCGAACACGCTGGTTCCTCCTTTGACAGTCATATCCGAGATCACCCAGTTATATTTGACGCGGTATTCTTCCAGCAAGCGGTTAACTGCATCGGCAAGCGTCTCTCCCTCTGTGATATCGTATGCGGTCACAATGATATCGCAGTCATGCCCGCTGATCCGGCAGGAATGATCATCGATATAAATCGGACTCCCGCAGTAGGTATATCCTGTTTTCCGCTCTTTCGGATACATCGAATCGAGATAATCAGATAAACTGGTTCCGATGTTATACATCAGGTCAATCGCCTCATATTGCGGCACAATTTCCTCACCGGTCTCCCTGTCGATCACCGGCAAATTTACATCCATCGGGAATTCAACGGTATCATAAACCATAAACGATTTGACCAACGAAGTATCAAGCACCTCGTCGAACAGATAAACACCCATAGTATCGGATAACCGAATACCCATTTCATTCTGCGACATCTCGCTCAGTGATTTCTCTATACCGTCATTGAATACAAGTTCAGCTGTTCGGTAAAAAGCACCGTTGATGTATCTTATCGAGTAATTGGATAGAATATCAAAAAAACTATTACTATGATACCCTTCTGTTTTTTGAATATAGACCGCCAAAGGGGTAATGGTAATCATATCGGAGAGTGACGCATTGCTGAATATCATCGTCGGGTGCGTCTGTTTCAGATACTGCCGATAATATTCCTGCACCGAACGGGTGATTGATGGTGCTTTTTGCGTTACCTTCGGCAGTATGATTTCCGGACCACTTTCAGTACCGACCGCAACGCTCAACGCCTGATTCTCTCCATTAATAATATAAAGTGCATAGTAATCCGTATTCTCTGTTTTAAGATCCTCGATTGAACGAATAAGATATTTTGCAGTGTTTTCAGCCTCGTAATTTTTATCTGCACAGATCAATTTTATGCGCATATCAAGAAAGGTTCTGTATATCTGTACCTGTTGTAAATCGTGTTGGTTGAAGAAATAACAAATTTTATATCCGTATGGCTGCGACAAATCTTTTATCAAATATGTGCCGTTATTTTGATTGGTTTGATTCATTCCGTTAAAGATCATACTGCTTGCATTTTCACTCTCTGCCTCCGAAGCGCCGAGCGTCAGCCGTTTGATCGAAAAGATATACGCCGTGGTATATTCGTCGGCCACCGCTTCATGCAGCGTCAACTCATAGTTTTCATCCGACGCTGTCAGATTGATCTCCTCGCTGTATGGCATAATCAAATCGATGTTCTCGCCGTAAATCGATTTAAACAACGCGATCCCGCCGACCGCCGCCACAGTAATCACCATAACCGACGCCAGAACGATGCTGACCATCGCCGAGACGGACCGTTTGACAAACGGCTTGCGGGTCTTAGCCGTCTTTTCCGTAATCTTATTTTTTACCCGATACTTCAACTCCTGCGGCATGACGTATTTTTCGCCGTCAAATACCGCTTTGAACTCTTTTTCCCTCATTGCACTCTTCCTCCAGTTCCATATGCAAAATCTCTCTCCCGCGCTTGACACGCGACCAAAACGCCGATTCGGTGATATCGAGCATTTTAGACGCCTCCGCGCCGGTATATCCCTCGTAATAATACAGATACAGTGCTTCCCGGTATTTCTCCGGAAGCGCTTCGACCGCTTGCGCCGTCAAATCCTCGGCGGGTGCCTCCGGTTCGGGGATGGCATCAAGCTCCACCCGCGTCCTTTTCCACCAGTGGGTCAACGCGTTTTTACAGTTGTTGCGCGCGGTGACGATCAGCCAGGCCTTCAGATGGTCGTCGCCGTTGAACGGTTTCCGATAAGAAAGGAGTTTCAGAAAGGTGTCGGATACGATGTCTTCGGCGTCCGTAGGATTTTTCAGATACATCATGCAGACGCGATAGACAGTGCCGGAAAACAAGTCATACGCGCGCTCGACAAATTTTACATCGGCCATCCTCATCGCCCCTTTCACTTATAAAACAATCGAATATCCTTTTTTTGGTCATAAAAGAAAAAATAATTTTACTGAATTTATGCAGCCGTCTTTAAAATTGTTTCCTGCCCGAGCCGAACTTTTCGAAACTTGATTAATACTCATTATACCAGATTACTTCCGAAAAGGAAAAGCAAACGAAAAGCATTGCTGCACTTCTGAGCGATTTACATCTATTCATCACCGGAATTTCGGAAATGTTTTTGCATTGTAGGGAACGGTCTTGACCGTTCCGCTTATGAGGTGTTTCCAACGATCAATACCGGAAATCCGTTCTAAAATTTCCATCAATCGTAGGACGGGACGACCCGGCCCGCCGAAGGTTTTTCACACTGTAGGGAACGGTCTTGACCGTTCCGATCGGAGCCACCCGGCCCGCCAAGTAAATCATAACGCGAAAGATCGACCAACCCAAACAAAAAGAGGGGCCGCGGCGCTTCACGCCGCGGCCCCTCAAATAATCTCTGAATCAATCTTCATGGAGCTTATATTCCACCCCGAAGATTATGATGGACTCAACGGTGTTTATATCGGTCAAATCATAAAATCCTTTGTAGAATTCGTAGTAATAATCTACATCGCCATCGTCTTTTTCAATATCACTACCATGCATACGATCCGTGCCATTACACACATTTTCTTCAGTAATGGGCAGTGTTTCGTACTCGCCTTGATTAGTGCCAAAAAGATCGTATATCCTTCCGTCTGTAAACTTCATAAGAATGCAATCATCAAACATTTTTTGGCCGAAACCATGCCCTTTCTCATGGAATATTTCTTGGGCATAATTCTTATCGCTGAGCGTGTAAATTGTAACACCGATTGCGGAAACCGTAATTTTTGTCACGTTAAATGACTCCGGATAGGCCGGTTCAATCCCTGAACAGTCAATTGTAATAGAGCTAACTGCTACAGAGAGGTCAAATGGCGTCGTTACAGTTTCGCCGTTGTCAGTCCACCCTATTTCTAAAGAGGCCTCTTCTCTCAGATTGGTTCCCCAACTTATCATATAGTAATTCTTCCCGTTATTAAATCCATCAGTGACTCCTCGAATCGAAAACATCAAACCCAGCTCAACCATGTCTTTATCGCTTGAGACAAACAGGTGGTTGCTGCAAATTTCACGCAGGTAATCCGGTTCCTCCCAATAAAAATAATTTCCCGTTCTCAATTCATTATTTGCTCTATTATTGATATCCTCATTGAACTGGCCAATCAACGCTTTTCCCTCATCGGTCAATGCTTTCAGCGATATCATTGCTTTTCCGATGCATCCGTCATGAATCATACCTTCCAATGTGAAGGTTACATTTTGAGTGCTGACCGATGCTGACGGTTTAGTGATATATTCACCGTATTCCGAGATATCAGGCCCGTAAATCAAAGAAAATAACTGGACACCGCCGGCCGCCGCTGCGGTAATAACCAACAGCGACGCCAAAGCGAAACAGGTCACTGCCAGTGCGGGCCGCTTGAACCGTTTAAAAAACGGTTTTCTTCCCTCTTTCTTGGTATTAATTATATTTCTGACGTTATATTTGACCTCCTGCGTCGGTTCCAGCAGGTCAAACGCATTCGCAAGTTCTTGTTTTTTCATTGTAATAGCCTCCCCTTTGTAGCAGCTGGGATGTTTGGCCCGATTGGACAAAACATTCCTCATTCAATAAATTAAGGGGCCAAACTCCCTAGGTTGAAAATTTATTTTCAACCTTTTCCCCCTTTAGGATTCGATTTCAAGCTTCAGAAGTTCCCGCCCGCGTTTGAGCCGAGTATACAGCGTACTCTCGGACACCGAGAGCATCTCAGCTGTTTCGATGCCGGTATAGCCCAATATGTACACGAAGGTCAATGCCTCCCGGTACTTGACGGGCAGTTCCAGCAACAGATGCAGCGTCTCACCGTATTCGCTCTCCGATTCTGCGGTCTCAAGCGCTTCCGAATCCGCTCTGCTTTTCCGCCACCAGTGACTAAGGCGGTTTTTGCAGTCGTTTTTGGCAGTGACAAACAGCCAACGGCGCAGATGTTCCTCGCTCTCGAACGGCTCTTTTTGCCTGATCAGCTTCAAAAAGGTCTCCGAGACCGCGTCTTCCGCGTCGGCGGGGTTTTTGAGATACATCATGCAGGTTTTATATATCACCCCGAAGTATTTCTCATACGCCTCGTCAATCTGCATTTCTCCACCGCCTTTCACTCTATCTACAATCCAAAGGGGACAAATCTTTCATCTGATTTACATATTTTACTATATAAATTAAAAAGATAAAAAACAGAGGCGCAAAAGCGCCTCTGTCGTTTCCTCATTGTAAGGATTATTCGTCGATTTCCGTAACGGAACCCGAACCGACGGTTCTGCCGCCTTCGCGGATAGCGAAACGCAGACCTTTTTCGATCGCGATCGGGGTGATCAGCTCAACACTCATCTCGACGTGGTCACCCGGCATGCACATCTCGGTGCCCTCAGGCAGACGGATGACGCCGGTAACGTCTGTCGTTCTGAAGTAGAACTGCGGACGGTAGTTGTTAAAGAACGCGGTATGACGGCCGCCCTCTTCCTTGGTCAGAACGTAAACCTGAGCCTTGAACTTGGTGTGCGGCTTGATGGAGCCGGGTTTGCACAGAACTTGTCCGCGCTCGATCTCGGAACGCTGAACACCACGCAGCAGTGCGCCGACGTTTTCGCCCGCCTGAGCGAAGTCCAGGGTCTTGCGGAACATTTCAAGACCGGTTGCAACGGTGGTCTTGGTTTCTTCGGAAAGACCGACGATCTCGACGGTGTCGCCGATTTTGATGGTACCGCGCTCGACTCTGCCGGTTGCGACGGTGCCGCGTCCGGTGATCGTGAAGACGTCTTCGACCGGCATCAGGAAGGGCAGGTCTGCCTTTCTCTGCGGGGTCGGGATATATTCGTCAACAGCCTTCATCAGTTCATGGATGCAGGCGTATTCGGGTGCGTTAGGATCGGTGGATGTGGAGACAAGCGCGTCTCTTGCGGAACCCTTGATGATCGGGATATCGTCACCCGGGAACTCGTAGTAGCTCAATGTCTCGCGGATTTCCATCTCAACGAGTTCGATCAGCTCAGGATCATCGACCTGGTCGATCTTGTTCATGAAGACCACGATATACGGAACGCCGACCTGACGCGCGAGCAGCAAGTGCTCTTTGGTCTGAGTCATCGGGCCGTCTGTCGCGGCGATAACCAGAATTGCGCCGTCCATCTGGGCCGCGCCGGTGATCATGTTTTTGATATAGTCGGCATGCCCGGGGCAGTCGACGTGCGCATAATGGCGATTTTCGGTCTGATACTCAACATGGCGGGTATTGATCGTGATACCGCGGGCTTTCTCTTCCGGTGCGTTATCGATCTGATCATATGCCATGTATTGGGCGCCGCCGGCCATCGCAAGGACCTTTGTGATCGCTGCGGTCAAAGTGGTCTTACCATGGTCAATATGACCGATGGTACCAATGTTTACATGGGGCTTTGTGCGCTCGAATTTTGCTTTTGCCATTGTACTCTCCTCCTAAATTGTATACGTATAGTATTTTAACATATTTTTTCGTTTTTGCAAGCGTTTTATCCAAAAACGACTGCCAAACGACCTTATCAGGTAGCTGAGCGTCCGCCGCGTGTATTCAGAATGTTTTCGGCGACGGATTTGGGAATTTCGGCATAGTGGCAGGGTTCCATCGTATAGTGTCCGCGGCCCTGAGTCTTGGAACGCATGTCGGTCGCATATCCGAACATCTCGGAAAGCGGTACGAGCGCATTCACCTGCTTGGCGCCCGACATATCGTCAATACTCTGAATCTGGCCGCGGCGGCTCTGTACGTCGCCGAGAATATCGCCGAGATAATCTTCGGGAATGATCACCGAAACCTTCATGATCGGTTCCAGTAGCACCGGATCAGCTTTGCTCATGGCCTCTTTAAACGCCATAGAACCGGCAATTTTAAAGGCGAGTTCGGACGAGTCAACCTCGTGGAACGAACCGTCATAAAGCGTGACCTTGACGTCGACAACCGGATATCCGGCCAGAACGCCTGACTGCATAGCGCCGATAATACCCTGACGGGCCGGCTCGATGAATTCCTTGGGAATCACGCCGCCGGTGATCGAATTGACAAATTCGAAGCCCTTTCCGGGTTCATTCGGTTCCAGCTTGATCTTGACATGACCGTATTGACCGTGACCGCCCGATTGGCGCGCATATTTGGTGTCTGCCTGTGCGAGCTTGCGCACGGTTTCGCGATAAGCGACCTGCGGCTTGCCTACGTTGGCCTCGACCTTAAATTCACGCAACAGCCGGTCGACAATGATCTCGAGATGGAGTTCGCCCATGCCCGCGATAATGGTCTGTCCGGTCTCCTCGTCGGTGTAAGTCCTAAAGGTCGGATCTTCTTCTGCCAGCTTGGCAAGGGCAATGCCCATCTTTTCCTGACCGGCCTTGGTCCGGGGTTCGATCGCGACTCGGATAACCGGCTCGGGGAACTCCATGGACTCGAGGATGATCGGATGTTTGGGATCACAGAGCGTGTCGCCGGTCGTGGTGTTGCGCAGGCCCACGGCGCCCGCGATGTCGCCCGCATAGCAGGTTTCGACGTCGGTGCGGTCGTTGGCGTGCATCATCACAATGCGGCCGATGCGCTCATTGTTGTCCTTGGTGCTGTTATAAACGCCGCTTCCGGCGTCGAGTGTACCCGAGTAGACGCGGAAGAAGCAGAGCTTTCCGACAAACGGATCCGTCGCGATCTTGAAAGCAAGCGCGGAAAACGGCTCCGTATCAGAAGAATGCCTGTATTCCTCTTCCTCGGTCTTGGGATTGATGCCTTTGATGGATTCGATATCGGTCGGCGCGGGGAGATAATCAACCACGGCGTCAAGCAGCTTTTGAACGCCCTTGTTTTTGTAGGACGTACCGCAGACCACCGGAACCATGGTGTTGTCGATTGTCGCCTTACGGATGGCCGCTTTGATCTCGTCGATCTCAAGGCACTCTCCGCAGAGGAATTTCTCCATCAGATCATCGTTTGTAACGGCGACGGCTTCCATCAGCTTGGCGTGATATTCCTCGCAGATGTCCTTCATGTCGTCGGGAATCGGCTCCTTTAAAATATCGGTGCCGCGCTCATTGGTGTAGACATAGGCCTGCATCTCGAGCAAATCGACCAGACCGATAAAAGAATCCTCTTTTCCGATCGGCAGCTGAAGGGGAACCGGATTACATTTCAACCGTTCCTTCATCATGCTGAGAACGCGGTAAAAGTCAGCGCCGGTGATATCCATCTTGTTGACATACGCAAGGCGCGGGACTTTATACTTATCCGCCTGACGCCACACGGTCTCAGACTGCGGCTCGACGCCGCCCTTGGCACAGAAAACCGTCACCGAACCGTCGAGTACGCGCAGCGAACGCTCGACTTCAACGGTGAAATCAACGTGCCCGGGCGTGTCGATGATGTTAATGCGGTGTTCTTTCCAATAGCAGGTTGTGGCCGCGGAAGTAATGGTAATTCCGCGTTCCTGTTCCTGCTCCATCCAGTCCATCGTGGCAGCTCCGTCATGAACCTCGCCGATCTTGTGCGTTTTTCCCGTATAATACAGGATACGTTCGGTCGTCGTGGTCTTGCCGGCGTCAATGTGGGCCATGATGCCAATATTTCTTGTTTTCTCCAGAGAGACCTGTCTTGGCATTGAATAAATTCCTCCGAATAAATTACGCTAAAATTAAAATCAAATGATATTATTTGGTGTTCGCCGGTGAATCATTCAGAATTCAAAATTCAGAACTGCACCGAGGTTGGCAACGCGGCTGCGCAGCTGCAAAATCCGCAGATTCTGATTCGCGTTTTACAGTAGGTTCTACCTGCCGCGCGCTATCAAGCTTACGTCCAGCAGATTCTTGCCCGCGTTTGTGAGTGGGCACTGCCCACCCGCTTACCAGCGGAAGTGAGCGAACGCCTGGTTGGCTTCGGCCATCTTGTGGGTATCTTCGCGTTTCTTGACGGCGCTGCCGGTGTTGTTGTAAGCATCCAGTATTTCGCCTGCGAGCCGTTCGCCCATGGTACGTTCCGAGCGATTTCTCGCATAGCTGACCAGCCAGCGCATACCCAGGGTCTGTCTGCGGGCAGGTCTGACTTCGAGCGGTACCTGGTAAGTGGCGCCGCCGACACGGCGGGCCTTTACCTCAAGAGACGGCATGATGTTTTCGAGCGCCTTTTCAAAGACCTCAAGGGGTTCCTTATCAGCCTTTGTTTTGACGATTTCGAAAGCACCATATACAATTTTCTGAGCGACACCCTTTTTCCCGTCTAACATGATGTTGTTAACCAGTCGAGTGACCGTCTTGGAATTGTAAATAGGATCCGGCAGAACGTCACGTCCTGCCACCGCACCTCTTCTTGGCACTTCTCTTCCCTCCTTCATAAAATAATGAGCTCAAAGGTACTCGGAGTATGTTTTTCCCATCAAGGGATGTTTGGGTTTTTTGGCAAAGCCAAAAAAATCAAACTACTCCGTGGGCCAATGCCGAGGCGATATATAAACTATAATCAAAAATTATATATTTCTCGTCATTGACATTGAAGGATCATTTGTTATGCCTTCTTCTTCGCGGCTTTGGGCCGTTTCGCGCCGTACTTGGAACGCGCTTGATTGCGGTTCGCGACGCCCTGCGTATCCAACGTGCCGCGGATGATGTGGTAACGGACACCGGGCAGGTCTTTGACACGGCCGCCGCGGATCAGCACCACACTGTGCTCCTGCAGATTGTGACCGATCCCGGGGATATACGAAGTCACTTCCATTCCGTTTGTCAGACGTGTTCTTGCGATCTTACGGATAGCGGAGTTCGGTTTTTTCGGGGTCATGGTCTTAACGGCCACACAGACGCCGCGTTTTTGCGGACTGTTCTGATCGATCGGGATCTGCTTCTTGGTGTTCAAACCGCGCAGCAAAGCCGGGGCTTTGGCCTTTTTGACCGATGTCTCTCTGCCCTTGCGTACCAGTTGGTTAAAGGTTGGCATTGTTTCACCTCCTGTTTATAAAATGTGCTACCCTTTTGTAGGGGCATAAGGTTGCCGTTTAAATGGCAACCTTATTATTATATCACAACGATGCTGTTTTGTCAAGATCTTTCGCTTTCGACAAGTTCAATATCGCTGTAACATTCCATACCCGTACCGGCGGGAATCAGTTTGCCGATGATGACATTTTCCTTGAGTCCGAGCAGCGGATCGCTCTTGCCCTTGATGGCGGCGTCGGTCAGTACGCGGGTGGTCTCCTGGAAGGAGGCAGCCGACAGGAACGACTCGGTGGCCAGCGAGGACTTGGTGATACCCATAATGACGGGGTGGCAGGTTGCCGGTGCAAATCCGTTTTCGCCCGCGTCAATATGCGCCTGAATCTTCTCGTTCTCGGTTTCGAAGGCGATCTTGTCGACGGTCGAACCGGGCAGCATTTCGCTGGTGCCGGGATTATCGACCTTGACCTTGCGCATCATCTGGCGGATGATGACTTCAATGTGTTTATCGTTGATCTCAACGCCCTGTTGACGATAAGTGCGCTGCACCTCGGTGATCAGATAATCCTGAACAGCTTCAGCGCCCTTGGTCGCCAAAACGTCTCCGGGATTGAGCGCGCCTTCGGTCAGCGAGTCGCCGACATTGACATAATCGCCGTTGTGAACGTGAATGCGTGCGTCGTACGGGATCAGATAGGACTTGGAATCGCCGGTCAGATCGTTGGTGACAACGATGTGGCGGTTGCGCACGACATCCTGAATCTCGACCACGCCGCTGATTTCGGTGACGATGGCGTTATTCTTGGGCTTACGGGCCTCGAAGAGTTCCTCGACGCGCGGCAACCCTTGTGTGATATCCTCAGCCGAGACGACGCCGCCGGTGTGGAAAGTACGCATCGTCAGCTGTGTGCCCGGTTCGCCGATGGACTGGGCGGCGATGATGCCGACCGCCTCACCGATCTGAACAGGTTTGCCGTTGGCCAGGTTCGCGCCGTAGCACTTGGCGCAGACGCCGTGTTTGGACTTGCAGCCCAGTGTCGAACGCAGTAAAACCTCGGTGATGCCGGCGTCGATGATGGCATCGGCGTCTTCAGCGTCGATCATCTTATCGGTGTCGACGATGACTTCTCCGGTCTTGGGGTCCGTGATGGGATTGACGGAATAACGGCCGATCAGACGCTCGTGCAGGCTCTCAATCTTCTCTTCCCCGTCGCTGAGCTCGTGGACAAACAGGCCCTCAGTGGTGCCGCAGTCGTTTTCGCGGATGATAACGTCCTGCGAGACGTCGACCAGACGGCGGGTCAGATAACCCGAGTCGGCGGTACGGAGCGCGGTATCGGCAAGGCCTTTACGCGCGCCGCGGGAGGAGATGAAGTACTCCAAGATATTCAAACCTTCGCGGTAGTTGGATTTAATCGGAATTTCGATGGTCTGGCGGCTGGTGTTGGCAATCAGTCCGCGCATACCGGCCAGCTGGCGGATCTGATCTTTGGAACCGCGCGCGCCGGAGTCGGCCATCATGTTGATCGGATTGTATCTGTCAAGATAATCGTTCAGCGCTTTTGTGACCTCGTTGGTGGTGTCGTTCCAGGTCTTCAGAATCGCCGAAGAGCGGTCGGCCTTGGACAGGAAACCGCGCTCGTAGCGCTTGTTGATCTCAAGAATCTTCTGATCGGCCGCTGCAAGGATTTCCTTTTTCTGCGGCGGGATTTTAACGTCGGAGACCGAGATGGTCAAGCCGCTTTTGGTGGAGTATTTAAAGCCCTGCGCTTTGATCTTGTCAAGCATCTCCGCGGTGACGGCGCTGCCGTGTGTGGCGATGCATTTGCCGATAATATTACCCAAAGCCTTTTTCGTCACGAGGAACGAAACTTCGGGCAAAAACAGATTCTCCTCGACGCTGCGGTCGACGAATCCCAAATCCTGCGGAATCGGCTCGTTGAAAATCAGTGTACCGATGGTGGTTTCAATCACACGGCTCTTCTTTTCACCGTTTATCATCCGCGAAACGCGAACTTTAATACGTGAATGCAGCGTGATGTCGCCGTTGTTATAGGCCATGACGGCCTCATTCTGATCGCGGAAGGCCTTACCCTCACCGGGTTCGCCCTCTTTTTGCAGCGTCAGATAATAAGAACCCAACACCATGTCCTGCGTCGGAACCGTAATCGGCATACCGTCGGAGAGTTTCAGCAGGTTGTTGGAGGCCAGCATCAGGAAACGCGCCTCAGCCTGCGCCTCTGCGGACAGCGGTACATGCACGGCCATCTGGTCGCCATCGAAGTCGGCGTTGAAAGCCGAACAGACGAGCGGATGGAGTTTCAAAGCGCGGCCCTCGACCAGCACCGGCTCAAAGGCCTGAATGCCCAAGCGGTGCAGCGTCGGTGCGCGGTTTAAAAGCACCGGATGATCCTGAATAATCAGCTCAAGCGCGTCCCAAACCGGAGCGCCCGCGCGGTCGACCATCTTGCGGGCCGATTTGATATTGTTTGCGGCGCCGGTCTCGACGAGACGTTTCATCACGAACGGTTTGAACAGTTCGAGCGCCATCTCTTTCGGGAGGCCGCATTGGTGCATTTTCAGTTCCGGGCCGACGACGATAACCGAACGGCCGGAGTAGTCGACACGTTTGCCCAGCAAGTTCTGACGGAAACGTCCTTGTTTGCCGCGCAGCATGTCGGAAAGTGACTTCAGCGGGCGGCTGGACGGACCTGTCACGGTTCTGCCGCGGCGGCCGTTGTCGATCAGTGCGTCAACCGCTTCCTGCAGCATGCGTTTCTCGTTGCGGATGATGATATCCGGCGCGGAAAGATCCATCAGCTTGCGCAGGCGGTTGTTACGGTTGATGACGCGGCGGTATAAATCGTTGAGGTCGCTGGCGGCAAAACGTCCGCCGTCGAGCTGAACCATCGGGCGGATGTCCGGCGGAATGACCGGGACGACCGTCAGAATCATCCATTCGGGGCGGTTGCCGGAGGCACGGAAGGCCTCACAGACCTCAAGCCGCTTCAAAATACGGAGTTTTTTCTGTCCGGAGGCATGCTCCAACTCGGAATGCAGCTGTTCGGACATCTCATCTAAGTCGATGCGCTCCAGCAGTTTGCGGATAGCTTCCGCGCCGATGCCGGCCTCGAATTCATCCTCATACTTTTCGCGCATGTCCTTGTAGTCCTTTTCGGACAGCAGCGTGCCGACTTCGAGCGGCGTATCGCCCTGATCGGTGACGATATAGGCCGCGAAATACAGCACCTTTTCGATGCTCTTCGCGGGAATATCCATAATCAGCGCCATGCGGGACGGAATCCCGCGGAAATACCAGATGTGCGATACCGGTGCGGCCAGTTCAATGTGGCCCATACGCTCGCGGCGCACTTTGCTGCGGGTAACCAAAACGCCGCACTTGTCGCAGACCTTACCCTTGTAGCGAATGCGCTTGTATTTTCCGCAGTGGCATTCCCAGTCCTTGGTCGGTCCGAAAATACGCTCGCAGAAAAGTCCGTCGCGCTCAGGTTTTAAAGTTCTGTAGTTAATGGTCTCCGGCTTTTTCACTTCGCCGTAAGACCAGGACCGGATCTCGTCAGGTGAGGCAAGACCGATTCTTATGCTGTCAAAAACGTTAAATTCCATACCTGTCTGCCCCCTCTTTATTCGTCATCGCCGTCTGCGACGGTATCGTCCTCGAAAATTTCATTTTCCCCCGAAGCATCGGAATCCTCGTTTTCGCCTTCCTCATCGCCACCGGGCAAATTGGAATCGTCGACATATTCGGCTTCAAAGACGGGTTCTTCGGGTTCCTGATTCGGCGTCAGAATATCATCGTCATCGAAGTTTTGTTTCAATGAAATCACATCGCCGTTTTCGTCGAGCACCTTGACGTCGAGCGCCAGCGACTGGAGCTCTTTAATCAGCACCTTAAACGATTCGGGGATACCCGGCGTCGGGATGCTTTGGCCTTTGACGATGGCCTCGTAGGTCTTGACGCGTCCGTTGCAGTCGTCCGACTTGACGGTCAGGATCTCCTGCAGGGTATATGCGGCGCCGTAGGCCTCGAGGGCCCAGACCTCCATCTCACCGAAACGCTGGCCGCCGAACTGGGCTTTACCGCCCAGCGGCTGCTGCGTAACGAGCGAGTACGGACCTGTCGAACGGGCGTGAATCTTATCGTCAACCAGATGGTGGAGTTTTAAGAAGTACATATACCCAACCGTGATGCGGTTGTCGAACGGTTCGCCCGTGCGCCCGTCATAGAGCACCGACTTGCCGTCTTCGGACAATCCCGCCTGCGCCAAACACTGACGGATGTCCTCTTCGTTCGCACCGTCGAAGACCGGGGTCATGACCTTCCATCCGAGCGCCTTTGCGGCGTAGCCGAGATGGACTTCCAGAACCTGTCCGATGTTCATACGGGACGGAACGCCCAGCGGATTGAGCACGATGTCGAGCGGGGTGCCGTCGGGCAGGAAAGGCATATCCTCCTGCGGAAGGATGCGGGACACGACGCCCTTGTTGCCGTGGCGGCCGGCCATCTTGTCGCCGACCGAGATCTTGCGCTTCTGCGCGATGTAGACGCGGACGACCATGTTGTTGCCCGGCGCCATCTCGTCGCAGTTGTCTGCGGTAAAGATCTTGCGGTCAACCACGATGCCGTATTCGCCGTGCGGAACACGCAGCGAGGTGTCGCGGACTTCGCGGGCCTTGTCGCCGAAAATGGCGCGCAGCAGGCGTTCTTCCGCCGTCAGTTCAGTCTCGCCTTTCGGAGTGACTTTGCCGACGAGGATATCACCGGCACGCACTTCGGCGCCGACGCGGATGATGCCCTGTTCATCGAGGTCTTTCAGGGCCTCTTCGCCGACGTTCGGGATATCGCGGGTGACCTCTTCGGGTCCCAGCTTGGTATCGCGGCATTCGAGTTCGTGTTCTTCGATATGAATGGAGGTGAACACGTCGTCGCGCACGATTTTTTCATTGATGAGAACCGCGTCCTCGTAGTTGTAGCCCTCCCAGGTCATAAAACCGATCAAGACGTTCTTGCCGAGGGAGATTTCGCCCTGGCTGGTCGCCGGACCGTCGGCAATCACCTGTTCCGCTTCGACCCGCTCGCCGACTTCGACGATCGGACGCTGGTTGATACAGGTACCCTGGTTGGAACGCATAAATTTGATCAGGTGGTATTCCCTTTCCGTTCCATCATCGGATTTGATGATGATCTTGTCGGCGGTAACAGAAGTGCAGATGCCGGCATTTTTAGACTTGAGCACAACGCCCGAGTCATAGGCGGCCTTGTATTCGATGCCGGTCGCGACGATCGGCTGTTCGGAAACGAGCAGCGGAACGGCTTGACCCTGCATGTTCGAGCCCATCAGGGCGCGGTTGGCGTCGTCGTTTTCAAGGAGGGGGATCATCGCGGTCGCGACCGAGACGACCATCTTCGGCGAGACGTCCATATAGTCGATTTTTTCACGCTCGATTTCGAGAATCTGGTCGCGGTAACGGGCGTTGACGCGGGGATTGACAAAACGCCGTTCCTCATCCAGCGGCTCGTTGGCCTGTGCGACGATGTAATCGTTCTCGTTGTCGGCGGACATGTATTCTACGATCTCGGTGACCTTGCCGGTCTCCTTGTCGACCTTCAGATAAGGCGCTTCGATAAAGCCGTATTCGTTGATTTTGGCAAACGTGGCCAGATAGGAGATCAGACCGATGTTGCTGCCTTCCGGGGTCTCAATCGGGCACATTCTGCCGTAGTGCGAATAATGCACGTCACGAACCTCGAACGAGGCGCGGTCACGCGAAAGACCACCCGGACCGAGTGCCGATAAACGGCGCTTGTGTTTTAACTCTGCCAGTGGGTTGGCTTGATCCATGAATTGGGACAACGGTGACGAACCGAAGAACTCTTTGATCGCAGCCGAGACGGGCCGGATCGAGAGCAGGCTCTGCGGGGTCACGGTCTCGCTGTCGGCCAGCTGTAGGGTCATGCGCTCTTTGATGATGCGCTCCATGCGGGCAAAGCCGATGCGGAACTGGTTTTGCAGCAATTCGCCGACCGAACGGATACGGCGGTTGCCCAAATGATCGATGTCGTCGACCGTGCCGACGCCGCTTGCAAGGCCGTTCAAATAGTTGATGGACGCCAAAATGTCCTCAAACATCATATGTCTGGGGATCAAATCGTTAATCCGGTTATAAAGCTCTTCTTTCAGCGCGTCGCGGTCGAGTTCCATGTCCAGAATTTCGCGCAGCAGCGGGAAATAGACTTTTTCATAGACGCCGATCTCTTCAAGTTCTTCCTCAGTCAGATCGACAAAACCGCGAATGTCGACCATCTTATTGGTAAAGACAACAACGTCTTTATCCTCAACCGAGAGCAGGACGCGGTCGACGCCGTGGTTCTCAAGGAATCGGGCGCGTTCGCGGGTCATGGTCTCTTCGGCATCGGCGATGATTTCGCCGGTCAGCGGGTCGGCAACCGGTGCGGCAAGGGTCTTGCCGGTGATGCGGTCTGCCAGTCCGAGCTTTTTGTTGTACTTGAACCGTCCGAAACGGGCGGTGTCGTATTTGCGGGGATCAAAGAACTGACCGTTGACCAGCGAATAGGCCGAATCGACCGTAGGCGGTTCACCCGGACGCAGCTTGCGGTAGACTTCCAGCAGCGCCTCTTCGGTATTGCGGGTACCGTCTTTCAGCAAAGTGGCCTCGATGCGGTCATCATTCTCACCGAACATCCCGCGGATGGCGTCGGTCTCGGGGATACCGAGTGCGCGCACCAGACAGGTCATCGGCAGCTTGCGGTTCTTGTCGATACGGACATAGAATGTGTCCGAAGTGTCGGTTTCATACTCAATCCACGCGCCGCGGTTCGGGATGATGGTCGCCGAATACAGCGGTTTGCCGCTCTTGTCGTAGGACATATCGAAATACACGCCCGGCGAACGGACGAGCTGCGAGATGATCACGCGTTCGGCGCCGTTGATGATAAACGTGCCGCTTTCGGTCATCAGCGGAAGGTCGCAAATAAAGATGTCGTGCTCGTTGATCTCACCCGTGGTCTTGTTGTGCAGACGGGTCTTGACAAACAAACGGGTGGTGTAGCTGACGTCGCGTTCCTTGCACTCGGCGACAGAATATTTGGGTTCCTTGTCGGTGCGGAAGTCAATGTAGTCCAGCGTCAGATTGTTGTTATAATCCGAGATCTGAGAGGCATCGCGCAGGACTTCTTTGAGACCTTCGCGCATAAACCACTCATAGGAGTCGCGCTGAACTTCGATGAGGTTGGGCATTTCGGCAACCTCGTTGATGCGTGAGAAACTCTTGCGCTCGGTTTTTCCGAGCATCACAGGTTTCACGTTGACCACTGATGTATCACTCCGTTTTTATAAAATCGACCGCCATCCAATCCGGCAGTCCGAGATGTCATAATGGTGTGGAAATCGGAAAATACATTTTAAGATCGTGTATAAACACGCCGTTTTCCGACACTTGTCCCACCCGCCCCGAGAGACCGCATTCGCGCTTAGCGGCATACCGTCCCATGATAAGCGTTAGAGTATTATACTATCTTTTGCAACCCGTGTCAAGAAATATTTTAAAGATTTTTAATGTTTTTTCATTTACCTTTCATGAGGTTTATGTTAGAATGGTAAATATTGTAGTTTGATTATTGGTCGAAATCAATTCTTTCATTCAGGAGGCACAGCATGAAAATTCTTGTCACCGGCGGAGCCGGTTTTATCGGCTCAAACATGGTCAATGTTCTGGAGCAGCAAGGCCACGACGTGGTCATCATCGATAATCTCTCGACGGGCAATATCAAAAACCTCAAAACGAATCTCCCGTCTACAAAATTCTATCTTCAGGATATCCGCAACCCAGAGATCAAAAAGTTGTTTGAGATCGAACGCCCCGAAATCGTCGTCCACTTCGCCGCACAGGCCTCGGTTATCGACTCGGTCAAAGACCCGATGCTGGACGAGGACATCAACCTGAAAGGCATTATCAATCTGATTCTGTCCAGCGTCGCAACCGGCGTGAAAAAATTCATCTTCATCTCCACCGGCGGAGCGATTTACGGCGATGCCGACCAAGTTCCCACCTCCGAGACCTATCTGCCCGACGCCGTCTCACCTTATGCGCTCACGAAAAAGACCTCCGAAAATTACCTCGCCGTGTTTCACAAGCTGTACTCGCTCAACTATACGGTATTGCGCCTCGCCAATGTCTACGGTCCCCGCCAAATGCCCAAAGGCGAGTGCGGTGTAGTTCCGATTTTCTTTGAAAAATGCATGAAAAACGAAGATGCCGCCCTGCTGACCTACCCCGACATGCCCGACGGCACCTATCGGGACTATGTTTATGTCGGCGACGTCTGCGCGGCAGTTTTAAAATGTATTGACCGCGGGGACTGCGATATTTTTAATATCGGCACCGGCGTTTCGCTCTCCATGCGGCAAATTTTCGAACAAATCAAGACCGTCGTCGGCTCAACCAATCAATTGATCACCAAAAACCCCCGCCTCGGAGACGTCCGCAAAAGCGCACTGGATTGCCGCAAGGCAAAACAAATCCTCGGCTGGCAGCCCCAAATCACCTTTTCCGAAGGTTTAGAACATACTTATCATCACTTGAAAGAAAACAAGTAGTGCCGAAAGTAGGGGTATTATGAGTAAAAAGGCAATTCTGTCCCTTTGCATCTTGATTTCCGGATTGGCTTTTTGCCTTCTCTTTGGCTGTTCCGGCCCGCCGGAAAGCAATTCTTCCCGGATTAACCAAACTTCCTCACCGATTTTCACAACCTCTCATTCTTTCTCGTTTCCGCCCGTCTCGTGGGGAAAATCCTCGTCTATACCTTCCGCCATTTCGGAACCCCTCCCTTCGGAGTTGTTGCTTAAGTTCGCGGTAACAGGTTTCAATTCGCATTCAATTCCGATCAGCCTATATTACTATTACCGCTCCGAAGGCAAACCGCCCGACGATTATATGACCAATTTCCAGAGCATTAATGCATGCTATGCCGCCATCGCTGCCGGCGCTATTGAGTATAAATACGATTCATCGCGTCAAAAGCGGTATTCATCCTTCTACGATCTGGCGTTCGTACCCTGGTCGGACGAACTCGCAAAATCCTACGAGACCGGCGAATTTACCTTCGGCAAAGTTCCCGTCGCCAAAGACGCGGTGATTTTTGTAACAAAGACCAAAGAGGAGAAGGAGCAGCCGCAGTTCAACCTGACGAGCGAACAGATTCACGCAGTTTTTTTCGAGGGTAAAACGGTCTATGTTAGCGACGGCGGCGTCGAAAGGTGGCTTGTGCCAATCGGAGGTTACTATCAGACCGAAATCCCGGAATTGATCGACAGCGATTACGAGGTCTTCCCCGACACAGTCATCAATGAATTTGACAATCCCGCTACCGTCGATGTAGGAGACGAAAACGTCGTCTTGATCTGGCCGGTTTATTACATTGTCGGGACCAGAGGGGGGATAGGCCTAAACGGCGTAATTGCTTCGATTGACGGAATCACCCCCGATATTGATAATATCCTCGACGGGACCTACGCTTACTCCCTTACCTACTATGCGATTTACGATTCAAGCAATGCCGAAGCCAAAGCGCTTGCCGAACTGCTCGGCAGCGACAAGGGGCAGGAAGAAATCCTAAATGACGCCGTGATCGCCAACCTGCGCGGCGAATCGGATTACCGTTAATTTTATTTTCAATCACACAAAACCCGGACGCCGTCTGATTTGCGGCGTCCGAATTTTCTCTCTTCTCAAGCGAAGCGTGCTGTTTTGTGTTATAATACTTTTATGATTTATGATTTATTTTTTCTGTGTGATATGTTAAAAATAAAAAACCATGATTCATTATTGGCGATTTTGATCTTTCCATTCCAAATCATCCTTAAAACTGAAAAACAGGAGGCAGAACATCATGGAGACGATTTCAATCGGAATTCAAAACCTGCTTGCTCCTTGTCATTGCGCATGCAAATACTGCTTGTTGCAATCGTGTAAAAAAGCCGATAACGGCATTGATTATAATAGAGGCAAAAAATTTGCAGAACGCTTCGTCTGTTGGGGAAAAGAAAAAGGTCTTCCCGACCTGCCGTATTATTTCATCGGCTACTGCGCCGAATATCCGGAGCTGTTTGACAACATCGCATTCAATCGTTCCGTCGGATTTATCGGGGCAAGTTTTTTGCAGTGCAACGGAATCCGAATCCGAAATGAAACCGAGACCGACGAATTCATCGGTAAGTTGAAAGCCGCCGGAATCACTACGATTGATACCACTTTTTTCGGTAATGAGGGATATCACGACCGATTCGCCGCCCGCACGGGTGATTATGAATTCATGCTGCGGCTCGCGAAAAGCGCGGAACGGCAGGGGATCACCTGTTCCCCTTCGGTCGTCGTCACCGAAGAAAACATCCCGATGCTGGACGGCCTCATCAGCACATTGGCACAAATCACCGATATGCGCAATATCCATGCCTTCCTGCCGGATTATCGGGGACGTGGATATTTGATGGAGGACACCCGACTGACCATAAAAAGCTATGAAAAGTTATCCGACAAAATAAAAAATAAAATCAATATCAGCCGATATAAAACAGAAAGCGAGTGGCTTTCCATGGACATACTTCCCGAATATACCAAACGAGCCCTCGTCATCACCCTGCGCAAAGATAATATTGAACAGTTCGAACAGATGTCCTGCGGTGAAATCATCAAATATATAGAAGATCTCGACGACGCGTATTACGGGGCGATTCCGCCGATCAATCAGCTCTCGAAGCTCTACGGTGACCCAAACAACACAAAACTCTATCGCCTGCGTGATCTGTTTTGGATGTGGCAGAAACAATATATCAAAGAAAATCATCTGTCTCTTTACGATGTGACCGACGAGAGATTGTGTAATACCGTCAGAAGCTAAATTAAAAAGCTGAACCTTTCGCCCTCTTTTTCCGTCTTTATTTACGGAATCGATTCCGATGATTCACGAAAGGAGGAGGGATATGGGCTTCGAAGACCTGCTCACCGGGTGCAAAAGCGCCTTGCAACGCTTCGTGTATTACAAACTGCCCGTGAAAGCCGACGCGGACGATGTGATACAGGAAATCTGTCTGCGTGCCTATCAAAAATTCGATACGCTGCGCGACAAATCCGTTTTCAAAGCGTGGATTTTGGGCATCGCCCGCAACGCCTGCAGCGATTATTTCCGCCAAAAAGCAAAGCAGCTCGAAATTCCGCTTGAAAGCGTATCCGAATCCGTCTTGGCACAAAGCCGCAGCGGATTGCGGGAAATCTCTGCGGTGCGCGAGACCCTTGACGCACTCGGCGACAAGGATAAGCAGATTTTATATCTGTATTATTTCCGCGAACTGCCGCAGGCTGATATTGCAAAGCGCCTCGGCGTTCCCGTCGGCACGGTTAAAAGCCGTTTGCATACTGCAAGGGCAAATTTCAAAGAGCATTATCCGTTTCCTCCGAAAGAAGCCAAAGGAGCAAAAGCTATGTTAAATTTCCCCGATATTTTACCCGAATATAAAATTGCGAAATCAAATAAAACACCCTTCTCCGTCCGCTGGGAGGAAAACCTGGGTATGTTCATCGTCCCGCGCGTCGGCGAAAAAATCAACTGGGCGATGTACGACTTCCCCGCCCGTAACCTGACCGGTCTCGACGAAGTTGAAGCGGTCTCAAAAGCCGTCGTCCATGGCGTAGAGGGGGTCGAAATCACCTCGGTCTGGCACGACCCGAACGCAAAAAATTCCGACCGCACCGAGCACTCCTACGTCATTCAAATGACCGATACCCACATCAGCTATCTGGCAGAGCGCTATCTCAAAAACGGCGTTCGCCATTACCTCACCTTCCTCGATGGCGACGAATTTCTCGACGAATGGGGCATGGGCAAGGACAATTGCGGAAAAGAAATCAATATCGCGCCCAAAGGTCTAATTCAAAGAGACGGTAACACCGTCACCTGTGAACACCCGAATGAAGCCCTTGATGTCGTCGGGCGCTATACGCTGACCCTCGCTGAAAAAGTTTATGACACCATCTGCGTCATGTTTCTCGATGATGGCGTTGCCACCGAACAGTTCCTCGACCCAAACGGGCGCACCATCCTGTGGCGCCGTTTCAACCGCGACGACTGGGCGCTTGAACGCTACAAGCAGCGCTGGACGGAAAGATTTCCGGAAAACGAACGCCTTACCATCAACGGCCGAACCTTCGTCCACTGGTACGACTGCATCACCGATTATATTCTGTAAGGAAAACGGGCGGCAAAACCGCCCGTCTTTGCGAGGAAAAGCGCGGGGCGAAAACCGCGCGTGACGAAAGCAATTCAGAAACGAAGCGTCCGATTACCCCGCGATCATCCTAATCCCCGTCCAGCCGTTATCCGACCGCCGGGTCTCGATGACAAATCCGTGTGCTTCTGCGGCTTTGACGACATCGTCGGCATATCGGTCAATAATGCCGCTGGTGATAAAAATACCGCCCCTTTTGATCAGTTTTTTCACAGTCGGCAGAATCGCGATAATCACGTCGGCCACGATATTGGCGGTAATGATGTCAAACCCATTTCCAAACGAATCATCCGCACCACCCTGCTTGACCTCGAACCGGTCGCCCAATCCGTTCAGTTCAATATTAGAACGGCTCATTTTCACCGCCACGGGATCAATATCGAACGCACGGGCTTCTTTTGCACCCGCCAGCAGCGCGCCGATGGACAAAATCCCGCTGCCGGTGCCGATGTCGAGAAACCGCTCGCCGCCTTTGACGCTCTCGCCGACCATCTCGAGACACAGCCGTGTGCTCTCGTGCGTGCCGGTTCCAAAGGCCATTCCCGGGTCGAGGGTCAGCACAATCTCGCCGTCTTTTGGTTCGTATTCCTCCCAACACGGGACGACTTTGAACTTTCCCGCCGTAACCGCGTGGTAATACTTTTTCCAGGCCTCGCTCCAGTCGTCCTCGACGATTTCGCGCTCGCCAAAATCAAAGCCGACGCCCACATCGGAAAGGAGCGTTTTCAAGCGCTCCTTTTTCTCCTCAACGTCCACATCGGCATTGAAATAAATATGGATCACCGCGTGCTCGCGGTCTTTTTTCAGCAATTCCTCGTCGATCAATTTCATACCGGTGATTTGAAAGCACCCTTGTTCAAGATCGGAATAATCCTCGACATAGATCCCGCTGTCGGCCACTGCGACGGCGATATCCTGCGCGGTCTCAAGGTCTTTTTGTTCCACGGTCACGGTGATCTCTGAAAGCTGCATTTTCATAATCCTTTCATATAAAGGCTGTCATTCTGAGGCAAGTAAACCGACGTTTTTGCGACGGTTTACGAAGACGAAGAATCTTGGACTGTAGAAGTTCTGCCCTTCTAAAGAAGTTCTGTCATTCTGAGCGAAACAAACTGACGTTTACCGTTGGTGAGCAGGAAGAATCTCGAACAGATTATAGCCTTCGGATAACGAGATCCTTCGGCTGCGCGCCGTAAACGGCGCTCCGCTCAGGATGACACTTATCTCCACTTTTTCTTCTTTTCGGTGGCTGCAGCACCGGTGTCAAACTGACGCAGCAGTTCCTGCTGCTGCGAAGTCAGCTTGGTCGGCACCTCAATTTTGACCTTGATGTACAGCGAACCCTTGCCGCGTCCGTGCACATCTGGAATTCCCTTATCCTTGACCCGGAATGTGTGCCCGAATTGGGTGCCCGACGGAACCTTTAATGCGATTTTCCCGTCAAGTGTCGGTACCATAATTTCCGCGCCGAGTGCCGCCTGTGCGAATGTGATGGTCAGTTCCTCCCAGAGGTCGTTGCCGTCGCGCTCGAAAATCGGATGCGGACGCACCGAAACCACGATCAACAGATCACCCGCCGGACCGCCGTTTGCACCCGAATTGCCCTGTCCGCGCACCGTGACCACCGAGCCGTTGTCAACACCGGCAGGAATATCCACCGAGATTTTGTGCGAGCGCCGCACCCTGCCCTGACCGTTACACTTGGTACAGGGTTTTTCGATAGTTTTCCCGGTTCCGTTGCACGACGGGCAGACCTTAGCGGTTTGAACAACGCCGAACGGGGTCTGTTGGGTGACACGCACCTGACCTCTGCCGCCGCATTGGTCGCAGGTTTTGGGCGTTGTGCCCGGTGCCGCACCCGTGCCGCCGCATTGGTCGCAGTCCTCTACACGGGAAAAATCGACGGTTTTCTTACAACCGGTTGCAGATTCCTCAAATGACAGCATCACATGAGCCTCGATATCGCTTCCGCGCATCGGACCGTTCTGTGTCCTACGGCTTCCACCGCCGCTGAATCCGCCGAATCCGCCGAAAAAGCTCTCGAAGATATCGCCGAGGTCACCGTTAAATCCGCCCGCACCACCGGTAAACGGATTATACCCGCCCTGTCCCGCGCCGTAATTGGGATCGACGCCCGCATGCCCGTATTGGTCATAGCGCGCGCGTTTATCCTTGTCGGACAGCACCTCGTAGGCCTCGTTGATCTCCTTAAACTTCGACTCTGCGGTCTTGTCGCCGGGGTTCAGGTCGGGGTGATATTTTTTAGCGGCCTGTCGGTAGGCCTTTTTTATGTCCTCATCGGACGCGCCCTTCTGCACGCCGAGAACCTCGTAAAAATCCCGTTTGTCAGCCATGTTACGCTCCGTTGCTCATGATACGCCGCAGACCTTACGGTCTGCGGCGCTCTATTTTATGAATTTTCTCTACTTTTTGTCCTCGTCTGTGACGTCTTTATAATTGGCGTCGTCGACCGTTCCGCCGCCCTGCGGGCCCTGATCGGGTGCAGCGCCTTGCTGCTCCTGCTGGGCCTTTGCTGCCTCCTGATAGATGCGGGTCGAGACCTCGTAGAACTTCTTCTGAAGCTCTTCGGTGTCCGCCTTGATCTTATCGTTGTCGGTGCCTTTGAGGGTTTCTTTCAGCGCTTCGAGTTTCTCTTCCAGCGCCTTCTTTTCATCTTCGGTCAGCTTGTCGCCGAGTTCCTTAATGGTGTTCTCGGTCTGATAGACCGCCTGCTCACCGGCATTCTTGATGTCGATGGCCTCACGGCGCTTTTTGTCCTCTTCCGCGAACATCTCGGCATCCTTGACGGCCTTGTCGATGTCGTCCTTGGACATGTTGGTCGAAGACGTGATGGTCACTTGCTGCTGTTTTCCGGTGCCGAGGTCTTTTGCCGAGACGTTGACAATGCCGTTGGCGTCGATGTCGAAGGTGACTTCAATCTGCGGTACGCCTCTCGGAGCCGGTGCGATGCCGTCGAGATGGAAACGACCCATGCTCTTGTTGTCGGCCGCCATCGGACGTTCGCCCTGTAAAACGTTGACTTCAACCGAGGTCTGACCGTCGGCTGCTGTCGAGAAGATCTGGCTGCGCTTGACCGGAATGGTCGTGTTGCGCTCAATCAACGGCGTGCAGACGCCGCCCATGGTCTCGATGCCCAACGTCAGCGGGGTTACGTCGAGCAGCACCATGCCCTTAACGTCTCCGGTCATAACACCGGCTTGAATCGCTGCGCCGACCGCCACGCACTCGTCGGGATTGATTCCCTTAAACGGGTCGGTGCCCATGTAGGATTTAACCAGATCGATGACCGCCGGAATACGGGTGGAGCCGCCGACCAAAAGCACCTTATGGATATCGGAGGGCTTCAGACCCGCGTCGGTGAGCGCTTGTTTCATCGGGCCCATCGTCTTGTCGACGAGGTCTCCGGTCAGTTCGTTGAATTTCGCTCTGGTGAGCGTCAGATCGAGGTGTTTCGGACCGGTCGCATCCGCCGTAATAAACGGCAGATTGATGTTGGAGGTAGTCAGGCCGGAGAGCTCGATCTTGGCCTTTTCGGCAGCTTCCTTGAGCCGCTGCATAGCCATCTTGTCGCCGGACAGGTCGATGCCGCTGTCGCGTTTGAATTCGGCGACCATCCAGTTCATCACGCGCTCGTCGAAGTCGTCGCCACCCAGACGGTTGTTGCCCGCCGTGGCCAGAACTTCCTGAACGCCGTCGCCCATTTCGATGATCGAGACGTCGAAGGTGCCGCCGCCAAGGTCATAAACCATGATCTTCTGGTCGTTTTCCTTGTCAATACCGTAGGCCAGCGCCGCCGCCGTCGGCTCGTTGATAATGCGTTTGACCTCAAGACCGGCAATTCTGCCTGCATCCTTGGTGGCCTGACGCTGTGCGTCGGTGAAGTAGGCCGGAACGGTGATGACCGCTTCGGTTACCTTGCCGCCCAAGTAAGCTTCCGCATCGGTCTTGAGTTTGGTCAGGATCATCGCGGAGATCTCCTGCGGGGTATATTTTTTGCCGTCGATGTTTACGGTAAAATCGCTGCCCATCTGGCGTTTAATTGAGCTGATGGTGCGGTCCGGATTCGAAATGGCCTGCCGTTTGGCGACCTGACCGACCATACGTTCGCCGGTCTTGGAGAAGGCGACGACCGACGGGGTCGTGCGTGCGCCTTCGGCGTTGGCGATGACGACGGATTCTCCGCCCTCCATAACCGCCACGCAGGAATTGGTGGTACCAAGGTCAATGCCGATAACTTTTGACATAATTGTTTCCTCCCATGTAAGTGAAATAAAAGTTTTTATTGATTGGTGACTGCGACCTGCGTGTGACGAATCACACGGTCGCCGATTTTATAGCCCTTTGCCAGCACGCAGCCCACACAGCCCTCGGGCAGTTCGGGATTCTGCGTCTGCATCACGGCATTATGGAGATTGGGGTCCAGCGGATCGCCGACATTGGTCTCGATCTCGCCGACGCCGAGCGTGGAAAGCGCGTCGGAGAACTGTTTCAGCGTCATCTCGACGCCTTTTTGAATCTGTTCGGCGTCTCCGCCGGCCTCAACGGCCCGTTCGAGGTTGTCTAACACCGGAATCATCTTACCGATCGTCAGTGCGGTCACCTCGGCAAAAATCGCGTCTTTTTCACGTGCCGTCCGCTTTTTGTAGTTGTCGAATTCCGCCGCTGTTCTCAACAGCTGATTCTTGGCCTCTGCCAACTCGGCGTTTAGTTTGTCAATCTCGGCCTGCTTCGAGGATTTTTTAAAATGTTTCGGGGTTTCCTCCTCGACGTTTTCCTCGGGTGTGACCTTCTCTTCATCCATCGGTTGTGTCTCCTCCGTTCTCTTGGTCTCGCAGGAGCTTTTCGACGCTGTGCGTGAAATATTCCAGCTCCGCAATCATATTTTTGTAATCGATCCTTATCGGAGCGATGATACCGAGTTTTGCGGGCGATTCGGGATCGCCGTATTGGGAAGTAAGTAACGCCGAGCCGAACAGCTGCGGCAGGGGAATTTCGGAACCGATTGCAACCCCGATGCCGGGGCTTTTGTTCCGGAGCAGCTGTTCCAAAATCCGATGGTTGGCCAGCATGTGCAGCAGACCGCGCAGTTGTCCCGTGTCATAGTCGGACAGTGCAAAGAGGTTTTGTTCGCCCGCCAGGTTGATTTCGGGCGCGCCGAGTGTCTCGATTGTCTCAGCCAGCGCGTCGGTAAAACCGGTCAGTTCAAACAGGTATTCACCCTCACGCATCCCCAGCGTCTGAATCGCCGCAGCGTTCAGGTCTCCCACGGCCATGCCCGCAAAGGTCACGGACGCGGCCTGTACAAACCGCTCGACCGCCGCTTCGGACGGACGCTTTCTGCACCGTACCGGGCAGTTGGCAGCCCTGCCGTTTTCGGTGACTGTGATCACCGTAAAAATCTGATCGGAAATCGGAATCACGCGCACACAGGCGATCTTGTCTGCGGCCCGTTCTCTGGCGGAAAGTGTCGGAAGCCCAACCAGTTCAGACAACGCCTTTCCGGCGTTTTTTGCCGGATTGCTGTCGGCGGCGAGTTCTTTGACGGCCTCATCGATGCGCTTTTTACGCGCCGGAACCGAACGCCTCGCCGTGATGCCGTCGACGTAGATGCGGTAGGCCTTCACGGTCGGAACCCTGCCCGCAGAAGTATGCGGTTGTTCGAGAAATCCCATCTCGGTGAGCGCCGCCATATCATTTCGAATCGTAGCGGAAGAGACGGTGTTGCCGAAAATCTCGGCAATCGCCTTGGAGCCGACCGGCTCGCCGGTATTGATATATTCATCGACAATCGCCATCAGAATCGAGAGTTTTCTGTCCATTCGTCTTCCGCTCCTTTCGTTAGCACTTATTTCTCACGAGTGCTAAACCTCATATAATTTACCACCGCACCGTTTGGTTGTCAAGGGGAGTGTAGTTCATAAGAAACTTTCCTCCCGCCGTTTACCGGCGAGACGCTTCTCATGCTTTAAACACCAACTTCCCCTCCTCACATCCACACTTTACGGTGTCGCCGGGTTTGAATTCCCCTGACAGAATCCCCTCTGCCACCCGATCCTCCACTTCGCTTTGAATCACACGCCGGATGGGACGCGCGCCATAGATCGGGTCGAATCCCGCGTTTGCGATATACTCGATCGCCCCGTCGGAAAATTCGAGTTTGATGCCGTTTTGTTCGGTGCGTTGGCACAGGTTTTTCAGCATCAGCCGGGCGATGTCGCAGATCTGCGGTTCGGTCAGCCGATCAAAGACAATAATGTCGTCAACGCGGTTTAAAAATTCGGGACGGAACGCCCGTTTCAACTCCTCCATAACCGCCTGTTTAAGGTCAACCCGCTCGTCGCTCTGGGTAAACCCGAGCGAACGCTGCTTCTCGACCAGCCGGGATGCGCCGACGTTGGAGGTCATGATGATAACGGTATTGCGAAAATCGACCTTGCGCCCCTGCGAATCGGTCAGAAAGCCGTCCTCAAGCACCTGGAGCAGGATATTAAACACATCCGGGTGGGCCTTTTCGATCTCGTCGAACAGCACCACGCTGTAAGGTTTGCGCCGGATCTTCTCGGTCAGCTGTCCGCCTTCCTCAAACCCGACGTAGCCGGGCGGAGAACCGATCATCTTCGAGACCGTGTGCTTCTCCATATATTCCGACATATCCAGCCGAATCATCGCACGCTCATCGCCGAACAGCGATTGGGCCAACGCCTTGCACAGTTCCGTCTTGCCCACGCCGGTCGGGCCTAAGAAGATGAATGAGCCGATCGGACGGTTGGGGTCTTTTAATCCGCTCCGTCCTCTGCGGACTGCTTTTGCCACGGCGGTCACCGCGGCCTCCTGCCCGACAATCCTCTCATGCAAACGGCTCTCCAGATTGATCAGCCGCTGCCCCTCCTCTTTGGTCAGTTCGGACACCGGAACACCGGTCCAGCTGGACACGATGCCTGCAATGTCTTCCCGGTCGACCGAGAGGCGGGTTTCGGCCCGTTCGCGTTCCCAGTCGCCGCGTTTTTGATCGAGCTCGGCCTGCAGTTTTTTCTCATCGTCGCGCAATTTGGCGGCATTTTCAAAATCCTGCTGTTTGACGGCGTTTTTCTTGTCCTCATCGAGCATTTCAAGTTGTTTTTGAATCTCTTTGAGCTCGGGTGGTTCTTTTAAACCCGCCAGCCGCACTTTGGAGGCGGCCTCGTCGATCAGATCGATGGCCTTATCGGGCAGAAACCGGTCGGCCACATAACGCGCCGAGAGTTTGACGGCGGAATCGAGTGCCCCGTCGGTGATTTTAACCTTGTGGTGCGCCTCATAACGGTTACGCAGCCCTTTTAAAATTTCAATCGCGTCTTTAACCGAGGGTTCGCCGACTGTTACGGGCTGAAAGCGACGTTCAAGCGCCGCGTCCTTTTCGATGTGCTTGCGGTATTCCGCCAGCGTTGTCGCACCGATGACCTGTAACTCGCCTCTTGACAGCGCCGGTTTGAGGATGTTGGCCGCGTCGACCGACCCTTCGGCCGCGCCCGCGCCGATAATCGTGTGCAGTTCGTCGATAAAGAGGATGACATTGCCCTCTTTTTTGATCTCCTCCATGGCCTTTTTCAGCCGCTCTTCAAAATCACCGCGATACCGCGTCCCGGCGACCATCGCGCCCATATCCAGCGAAAAGATCCGTTTATTTTTCAGTTGATCCGGCAGCACGCCCTCGATGATCTTCTGAGCCAGCCCCTCTACCACGGCGGTTTTGCCGACGCCCGGTTCACCCACCAGACAGGGGTTGTTCTTGGTACGGCGGGACAGAATTTGAATAATCCGCTGTACTTCCTGTTCGCGCCCGATCACGGGGTCGAGTTTTCCCTCTTTGGCCGCCGCCGTCAGATCGCGTCCGAACTGTGCCAGCATCGGGGTCTTTCCGGTCGGTTTGTTTGCGGGTTGTTCTCCGGAAGCGGGTGCTTCCTCCCCAATGGAATACTGCTCCTGCACGGGTGTATTGCCGCTTTGCGCCAGCGCATTCACAATGGATTGCGGATCAATATTGAGTTTTTTCAAAATCGAGATCGCCATATTATCGCGTTCCGCGCACATCGCCAGCAGCAGATATTCGGGCACCACATAGTTACTTCCGGAATTGCGGGCGATGGTCATAGCCGTCTCGACGATAAATTTACTGCGCGGAGTCAAATCGGCGGGACTGAGGTTGGTGGGCATGCCACGGCCAACTGCAGATCCGATGATCTCGCCGACGTTTTCAGCCGTGACGCCGTTTTCACCGAGCAATTGTCCGGCATAACCGCTCTCGGGGTTGGCCAATGCCGCCAGCAGATGTTCGCTGCCCACATAGGTATGCCCCATCTGCATGGCCAGATCAATGGCCGCGCTCATGACCTCATTCGCTTTATTGTTAAATCCGCCGAAGACGTACATTCAAAATTCACCTTGCCCAATTTATTTATCGTTCATTATGTTCCGTACCGTCTCTGCACGCAGTGCGTCCCGCTCGCCCGGCGAGAGCTTTTTTCCGCTCTGTGCCATCAGGGTTGCCGGACCGGTCAACGCGATCAGCTTGCCGGGTGTGCCGGGGTCGATTTTCTCACCTTTGAACACGCCGCAGGCCACACCGAGCCGCAGATTCGAGGCCAGATCGATGGTCTCGTCGCCCGAGAGCAGACGCGCTGTACGCAAAACGCCCAGCGATCGCCAGATTTTATCCTGCACTTCTGGCTGCGCAATCAGACGCTTCCGCTCTTCCTCTTCGGTCGAGATGATCTGTTTGACCACGGTCGAAAGGTTGTCGATCGCATTCTTTTCGGAGATGCCCAGCGTGATCTGGTTGGAGATCTGAAAGAATCCGCCCTTGATCTCCGAACCCTCACCGTAGGCCCCGCGCACCGTAAACCCGAGGCGCGAAACCGTCTCCGCCAGCCGTCCGATTGAACCGAACGCCAGCATTGCCGGCAGATGGAGCATGACCGAGGCCCGCAGGCCGGTGCCGAGATTGGTCGGACATTCGGTCAGATAACCGAGCCGCTTGTCATAGGCGAATCCGAGCTGTTTATCGAGCAGATCGTCGATCTCGTTGGCCATCTTGTAAGCGTTTTCAAGCTGTAAACCGGAGGCCAGTACCTGAATCCGGACGTGGTCCTCCTCGTTGACCATAATCGCAACCGAGTGGTCTTTGGACAAAATCAGGAATCCGCCCGCGCCCGCTGCCGCAAATTCGGGGCTGACCAGCCGCCGTTCGGCCAGCGAATACGCGGCCTCCTCGTTGAGTTTTCCCATATCGACCACATCAAATTCATCGGCCCGCTCACCGAACGCCGCCTTGAACCCCGTAATTACTTTTTCGGCGATCTCTGTTTTCTGTTTGACGTCCAGCAGCCGCGGAAACGGCGTGTCGCACAAATTCCGTGCCAGCCGGATGCGGGTTGAAATCGCAACGGGCTCATTTGCACCCGCCTCGTTATACCATTTCTCTTTCATATCTAATCATTCCTTTCGCCGGCCGGCGAGTCGCCGTTGACAAACGCGTCGAAGAATCTGCGTTGCGTTTGCTTCATAGCGCGCGCTTCCGACCTTGGTGATTCACTGTAGGGGCGAACTTTGTTCGCCCGCTTTTTATGGTTCATCCCGGTAGGGGCGAACTTTGTTCGCCCGCCACGCATAGATATATGGGCTTTTATAAATAGTTATAAAATTATCCCTGTTCCAGCGCTTTGATCTCGTCGCGCAAGGCCGCGGCCCGCTCGTATTCCTGAACCTCGACCGCTTTTGAAAGCTGTGCTTTCAATTCGGTAATTTTCTCTTCTTTTGTGGGCTCCGGTATCGGAGCCTGTTCGGGCGCGGGTGCCGGTTCGGGTGACCCCTGCTCTGTTTTTTCAGTCGCGGGTTCTTTCACAGTTCCGACTTTTCCGACATGCCCGGTCTTGCCGTGGATTTTCTGAAGCGTCGGCAGCAGCTGCGGGTAAAATTCCGCATAGCAACTGGGACATCCTGCTTTTCCGGTGCGGGTGAAGTCGGCGAATGTACTGCCGCAGACCGAGCATTTGGCGGTCGTTCCGCTGCCGACAAAATCCGAAAAGATGCCGCCGAGCATGCTGCCGAAGACGCTGCCCACCGCGCCGATGCCCTTTTTGGTCGCGCATTCGGCACACAGGTGCTGCACCGTCACATGACCGTTGATATTTTTGGTGATGGTCGTATTGGCCTCGTTGTTTTTGCAATTCTCGCAAAGCATAAAACTCACTCCTTGTTGCCTATCTTGATAAATAACTGTTTGGCAATCGACGCGCGCAAAGCATCGCGCTGCTGGGGGTCTGCGGGTTTGAGGGCGTTGTCGCTGCAGGCCGCCAGAATCAGTTCGGCTTCCTGCCGTGTGATCACACCGTTAAATCCCAGCGACTGCAAAATCGCGCATAAACTCTGCATATCCACCGCGTCGGCCAGCGAATTCACAATATGCATCAACATCAGGTTTTTTTCCGAATTGACCCGCGTGATGCGAATATAACCGCCACCGCCCCGCCTGCTCAAAACCATATATCCGTTTTCGGGCGTAAAGCGGGAGGCGATGACGTAGTTGATCTGACTCGGAACGCAGCCGATGAGCGCGGCTAAATTATTGCGCTGAATTTCGGTCTCACCGTCGGATTTCTCCAGCAGATCGAAAATCTGTTTTGCGATCCTGTCGGACAGAGTCATTTTTAGTCATCCTTTCCCTGGTCAGGTTTGTCTTTGACTTACCTTGACCTTTGTTGATATTATACCTTCTTTGACCTTTGTTTTTCAAGGTCAGAAAAGGTCAATTAATCCTGCGCGAACACGTTGGTTCGTATCCGCGTAGGATCGCGCTGCCATTCCTGACTTTATCTTCTTTTTTCTCTGTTTTGGAAATTATATCTTTTGTGTGTCTGACGTTATGCGCAATGGTGCGCAGTTCGCGCCCTCCGTCAAAGGTCAAATATCCAGCCATTTTTGAAAATCCCCGCACAATTCACGGGCAATTTCGGTGTTCACTGCTTCCGTTATGATTTTAATGGTTTTCCCGTCTGCGGAGGGACGCACGGTAATCCAACCGGCGCTGGTCGGCATCGCCACCCCGCGCTCGGTGCGAACCCCGCCGTCCCGGGCCAGCAGCTTGCCTAAAATTTGCGCGCTGCTGCCATCAATGGGGGCTTCTTCGGAATAAACGGCAACCTCGGGCAGCGACTCGGCGATCTGCATTAATGTTTTGTCGTTGCCGGTGCAGGAGAGCGCATAGAGCAGCGCGCTCACGCCGTCGCATGACCACACACAAGTCTCTCGGCAGGCAGTCTGCCGATAAACCCGCTTGCCGAAACGCTCTCCGATTTTTTCAAGCACACGCGGCGCACCGTGTGTCACCACGACGTCCGCGCCCTTTTGAAAATCATAGGCCGCACAGACGGCGATCACCTGTTCGTTTTTCAAGATAATCTCCCCGCCGCGGCTGATGTTGGTTTCGGAGCCGTCCACCGTGAAATTAAACGATGATTCACTGCCGCTCTTGCCGCCCAATTGCATAAAAATCTTGGCGGCGGCCTCGGCGACGACCGAGTTCTTACAAAAAAAGCTGCCAGCAAAATCAATGCTCTGACGGGGCAGGGAAGAAATCAGCCGGTTCTCCCACAGTGCCGAAACGCCTGATAAAATCTCCGGCAGCCGCACGATTCCGCCTTTGGTCGGGGCCGCATTGCGCGTAATCAACGCTTCGATTTGTTTTTGCAAGGCGTTCGGAATCGATGCGCCGATGAACCGGATGCCCTGCCCGTAACCGCCGATCAAAACCCCCATCGCCGCGCCGCTCTCGGCAACGGCAAAAGAAAGCTGCCCGGTAAACATTACCCCCGTGTCATAGACCTGCCCGCCCTCGGCCAAAATACCGGCTGTCAGCGCCTGTTTGTGAATATAAGAGGCGTTCAGCCCATCGTCGGCCACGCAGATCGGACGATCGCCGCAGGTTACCGCCAATGACTGGCCGAGCCGCAGGCAAAATTGAGGCGTAATCACGGTTCCCAGCCGTCCGGTGATCACATTATCGCCCACTCTCGGCAGCTGCGGGGCGATTTTTTCGGGCGCTTCAACCATAATCGCCTCATCCGGCACAACCTCAAACTCCTGTAAAACCACGCCCTCGCCCAATACCGCATCGTCGCCGAGAAGCGAACGCGGCCCGATCACCGAGCCGCCGGCCGCCGTCGCTCCTCTGCCGATGCCGCCGCCGTCGCAGACCACACAGCCGCGCGACAACGAATTCTCGCCGATCACGGCCCCGTCCATCAATACGCAGCCGGAGGTTCGCGCATGGGTTCCGATGATCACCCCGTCACCGATAATCGAATTCTCACCGATCACCGCGCCGTCGCCGATCCGAACCCCTTTCCCGATATAACACGGCGCATCGATTGAAAAATTCCCTTTGGGTTTGCCGTCGGCATACACACACCCGCCGATGCGTTCGCCCTCGATTTCACAGGAGACCTTCCCACTGATCAGATCGCGCTGCGCCCCGATAAAGGCCGTAATATCTCCGATGTCGCGCCAATACCCGTCGCTTCGGTAGGCGTACAGCGAATTGCTTGTCACCAGCGGCGGAAATACGTCGCGGGCAAAATCCGAAGGTACGCCCTCCTTGATGTTTTTGCAGCATAATCCGGATAAAATATAAATACCGGTGTTGGCCATGTCGGTAAATGCCTCGCTCCACCCCGGTTTTTCCAAAAATCCGCGCACCTGTCCGTCGGCGCCGATATCGGCAAGGCCGTATTCACGCGGATCGTTGACCCGCCGCGTGATAATCGTGGCATCGGCGCCTTTTTCCCGGTGATAAGCGAGCGCCGCGGTCAGATTGATGTCACACAGCGCGTCGCCGCTGATCACGATAAAATCTTCATCGATATCGCCGACCGCGCTTTTCACCCCTCCGGCGGTGCCGAGGGGTGTCTTTTCAACGATAAAATTGAGTTTAATTCCCGCAAAGGTTCCGTTTTTAAAGTGTTCGATGATCTTTTCGGACTTGTACCCGAGCGTCAGCCAGGCCTCGTTCACCCCGTGTTTTTCGAGCAGTTTGAGGATGTATTCCAGCACCGGTTTTCCGCAGAGTTTGAGCATCGGCTTGGGCATATCCGCCGTCAACGGTCTGAGTCGTCTGCCTTCGCCGCCCGCCATGATAACCGCTTTCATAAAACAAACCTCCTGTGTTTTCGGTAGTATTTCCGAAACACGGGAGGTTTATGAAATGTTGTACATCCGATTATGCGTTAAAACGGAGATCGCTTATCCCAGCGTAAAAATCACCGTTCCGCCTGCGTTTTCAACGAGGTTCTTTCCGTCCATTTTAAAGTTTTCGTTATCGGGACTGACGGTAATTTTCGAAAGATTCTCACATCCCTCAAACGCGGTCGGATCAATCGTCTTCATACTCGGTGTGATATTGACGCTCTTCAGGTTTTTACAACCCGAAAAACAACTTGCGCTGAACTGATAGACGTTATCGGGAAACTCCAGCGATGTGAACGCACAGCCGGCGAAGGCATAAGAACCGATGAACTCCAATTCCGAGGAAAAGGTGATTTCTTTCAACGCCGTACAGCCGTTAAAACAGTCTTTTAAAACCGCCAGAGGATAACCGCCTGTCAGCGTTACGCTCTCAAGCGCCGTGCAGCCCTGGAACGTAGCCGTTGCCAGCATCACCACATCGCCGCCGATGGTTACCTTTTTGAGTGCGGTACAGCCGGCAAAAGAGCTCGCACCGAGACCTGTCACGCCATCCGCAACCACGAGTTCATTGATATCGGTGTTATTCTGATAGGTGAAGCTCTCCACTTCAGATACATAGTCAGGCACGGTCAGCCGTACAAACCGGTCGGTGTTGATGCGGTTGACCGAAGTGATCTCACCGTCGGTATAGGTAATCTTATAACCCGCTTCAATATAGAGGATTTCGCTTTCAAACGTCAGTTCACAGGTATAAACCGTGTTGTTCTGATCATCTTTTTCAGATTTGTCGGTTTTGACAGCAGTCAGTTCCAGTGCCTGAGCATACATATCTTTCTCAATGGCTCTGATCGATTCGGGCATCATGTTGTCATAATATCCGGCGGCTTTTAAGTCTTTTTGCAATTGCTCAAGCTCGGGACCTTTCACGGCACAGCCGGAGAGCACAAAGCCCGTACACAAGAGCAAACCGGTCAACAGAAGGGAGATGAATTTTTTCATGTTTTTTATTTACCGTTCACAAGTCTGTCCATCACCGCATTGAAGAGATTCTTGTCACTCTCACTGCCGGTATAGGATCGGAAAGTCACACGATAGACGATATCGTCGTCCAGCATGAAGTATTGATACAGATAAACCGTCGCGCTGTTCTCAGTGATTTCGCGCACGATGCATTTCCCGCGCATATTGGAAAGACCCACGTCGGCAGTTGAGGAGATCGTCCCGTTTTCGGTGTCGTTTTCACCCGGAACATCGGGCAATTCCTGCGTATCCGACAACATTACCGGTGCAAGCACTTCGCAGACGACCCGGCCTGCGGTATCGGTAAAGGTGGTTGTATCTTCCGCAGCGGTCCATTCGGGCGGCATCCACAGCGAAAACCGGACGGCGATCGGATCGCTCAACGACTTATATTTTACCCAGTCAGTCGTCGATTTGGCGTTCAATTCGAAAGTTCTGGCCACAAAATCGTCCCCGATTTCGGAAGTGGTTTGAGACGGTGTCGTAATCGACGGCACCGAAGATACCGGAACCGACAATTCGGACGGCGTGCTCTCCACCGTTTGGCAGGAGCAACCTGCGGCGACGGCCAATGTCAGAACAAGCACCATGGCCAAAATCAATGTCTTTTTCATGTTGTTTTCATCCCTTCCTCTTTTTATACAGATACAGCATTGAATCCGTCAATTCCTGCACCAAACTGCCGCATCCGTATCCTTGTTCCGTGCGATTCGTTCCCTGAAAAGCGCGCAACACCCTGTTTGGATTTCTCCAAACTCTGCTCTTTTTCCCTTTCCCGTCTACAAAACCAATTCTATCTTTATGAACGGCCTCGGAGCTCAGCCAACGCTTTATAATCTCTCTCAAGCGACCGGTAAAGCCGTTGATACAGCTCATAAAATGAGCGGTATTTCGATGTGTTTTCCGGATTGGGCAAAATTGAAGCGCAGTCGTGCACCGCCGCCTCACAAGCCTCCGGAACCGAATTATATACGCCGCTTCCGACGCCCGCAAGCAGAGCCACGCCCAACGCGGGTCCCTCGTCGGTAGCCAAAGTACGCAGTTCGCAGTCAAAGCAGTCTGCGATAATCTGTTTCCACAGTGCGGACTTGGCGCCGCCGCCTGCCACCCGGACAAAGTCGACTCTCACGCCGAGTTCGCGGATAATCGACAGCGAATCACACAGTGAAAACGCCACCCCCTCCAATACCGCACGAATCATCTCGGTCCGCCCGTGCGCCGCCGAAAGCCCGAAAAACACGCCCCGGCAGTCGGGATCGCGGTGCGGTGTCCGCTCGCCCATCAGATAGGGCAAATAAATCAAACCGTCTGCACCCACAGGCACTTTTTCCGCCATCTTGTCCATCAAGTAATACGGGTCAACTTTCATCAACCCCGCTGTTGCGCTGACATCTTCGAAGAAATTGTCACGCAGCCATTTCAACGAAAGCCCGGAGGCCTGTGCCACGCCCATGACGTGCCAGGTGTCGGGAATCGCATGGCAGAGTGTGTGAATCCGCCCTTTCGGATCAATCAGGGGCTTGTCCGCAACCGCGAATACCACGCCCGAAGACCCGAGCGCGCAGCTCGCTGCCCCGCTCTTTACGATGCCGCTTCCGATGGCCCCGGCAGCTTGGTCTCCGCTGCCGCCCGCCACCGGTGTCCCGGCGGCAAGCCCGGTCCGTTCAGCCGCTTTTTTGCACACTTTTCCGCTGATTTCAATAGATTCGAAGACCTTTGGCAGCTTCTTTTCATCGATTTCCAACGCCTTGAGCATCTTCTCGCTCCATCTGCGTTTTGGCACGTCGAGCAGCTGCATTCCGCCGGCGTCGCTGACCTCGGTGGCGAATTCGCCGGTCAGCATATATCGGATATAATCCTTTGGCAGCATGATCTTGGCGGTTTTCGCCCAGACCTGCGGTTCATTTTCTTTCACCCATAAAATTTTTGCCGCCGTAAAACCGGTCAAAGCCGGATTCGCGGTAATCTCGATCAGTCCTTTTTCACCGATCAGCTCGTTCAATTTTTCCGCCTGTGCACCGGTTCTTTGGTCACACCAGATAATGCTGCGGCGCAAAACTCGATCTTCTTGATCCAACAACACCAGCCCGTGCATCTGTCCCGAGAGTCCGATGCCGTCGATTTCCTTCGGATCAATACCCGAAACGACCTTTTTGGCGGTCTCGCAGACAGCATCCCACCAGTCTGCAGGCTCTTGTTCAGCCCAGCCGTTTTTCGGCTGATAGAGCGGATATTCGGCACTTGCGCTTGACACAGGTTTGCCACTGTGATCAAACAACACGGTTTTTGTAGCCGATGTTCCGATGTCAATTCCGAGCAAATACATGCGATCTCTCCCTGTTATAACTGTCTTTCGGCTGTTTTCGCTGTCCGGGCAAAAATATCGCTGAAAATACTGTGTTCAATTATACAATATTTCAATGATGAATGCAAATGCACATCTTGGTATTCATAATAGCTGTTTCAAATTATCCGCGTTTCCGCATCATTATATAATATATTATACTAAGCTTGTATGATGTTTTCATGTCGTTTTATTCGGAGACAAATCTAAACTTGTCAAACAAAGACGAAAGAGCCCGGTGAAAACCGGGCTCTTTTGTTCGAAACTTTAAAGCGTCAGATCTGATGCAAACAAACGCAACGCATCAGAGATCAATTAAAACGATCAGGTGTAGGACTGATAGTCGTTAACCCAACCCCATTGCTCGTTGGCTTCCTGAAGAATCTTGTCACCGCCAACGGCAGACATGCTCTTCTTGTAGGTTGCAAAGAGTTTATCGACGGAGATGTTGGTCTTGATAAATCCGTCATAGATAAAGGACATCTGGTAGGAAAGTATCTCGCCGGAGTGCTTCACATAGGTGGAGGAATAATTCTGCACCGCTTTGTAAGCCTCGGGCAATACTATGACACGGCCTGCAGCGATTGCCGCCTGCGTCATTGCGGAGTTGTAAGCGATTGTGGCCTTTTGTCTCTCCAGAGCGGCGGTTTTATTGGAACCTTCGCTGAAGATGATATAATCCTTCGCGGGATAAAGATCGGTCTCAACGACTGAAGCGAGGTTGGCGTTGAGATAGTAAACTTTATTGGCTTCGTCGAAGTACTTGCGGGTAAAAGTACCGTCGGATTCTTTGACGATTGCGATATCGAGCAGATTCCAGTAGCACTCAATCCAGCAGTCCTCGGAAGAGAACATCAGGTCGACGAAGAAGTTGACTGTCTCTGCCGGCTGCGGTGTACCCACCATCAGGCAGAAACCGCCGCCGCCTGCGCTTGATCTGGCCGTATTTGCCCACAGCGCTTTGTCTTTCAGACCGACCAGCTGGGTGTCAACCCAAGTGTTTTCATTCATTTTAATCCACTCGGTGTAACCGTCGCCGATGTCATCTGCTCTGCTTGTTCCGTATTGCGCCATCAACAATGTGTTGACGGTATACATTCCCTGGTCTCTGAATCTCGCCTGATACAAGCAGAAGGAACCGACTCTGGCAGTTGCCAACTGGTTGCGCATATCCGAGAAACCGCTGTCAAACGTAGATTTGGGTGTATAACCATTGGCATAGAAGTAACGGATAAATTCGATTGCCTGTCTGGCGCCGTCTCTCAGAAGAGCGTCTTCGAAGCAGTTGGTATCGGGGTTATAAGTATAACCATAGGAAGAGTTCGGGTCGAAAACCCAGGTGTCAAACGCCGCAAAAATATTGTAGGTGGAATAAAGGTCTCCGCCGAAAAGGATCGGAATAATACCTTCAACACCTAATTCGTCGCTTCTGTTACCGAACGCGGTGATAATATCTTTGAATGTGCTGACGTCGAGTGTGTAACCGACATCTTCAAAGCCCAGTGTATGCAGCCAGTCGTTGCGGATACCCTGTGTCCACATGCCCATTTGTGTGCCGCTCAAACCTGCGTTCCAACCGTTCGGAACTGCCCAGATCTGATTGCCGATTTTAAAATTCTCACGGGCTTCTTTCGGCAGCATGTTCCAGGTCGCGTTGTTCTTGAGGTATTCATCCAGCGGATAGCAAGCGCCTTCGTTGTACCAGTCGAACATATAGGACCAACCGTAGTTATAGACCATGCCGATCAGCTGACCCGAGGCCAAACGAGCTGAATAAACAGAGTGAATTTCGGTTTTGGTGATACAATCTTCGTGAATCTTAACGCCGTAGCGCGCACTGAGTGTATCGTCCCACAATGCTTTTTGCTCCAAATTCTCAGAGGAATCGCCGAAATGCATCTCCTGAACGATTGTGAGCGATTCGGGGAGGTTCGGATAATCCGGGTTGGAACCGATCTGGGAGATGGCAGGAGTCGTGGTGGTCGAGGAAGCAACAGAGGTCTCTTCCGAAGACGGAGCAACGGAAGTCTCTTCCGACGACAGAATAACAGAGGTCTCTTCCGAAGACGGAGCAACGGAAACTTCTTCCGAAGACGGAGCAACCGAGGTCTCAACCGACGACGGAACGGTGGACTCAACCGACGAAGTTGTGGATTCTACCGACGGTGCGGTAGATTCCGGCGTCGAAGTTGTGGATGTCGTGCCGCTGCATGCTGCGAACATGGTGATTACCATGACGAGCGCAAGAAGGACGACAATGGCCTTTTTCTTCATGCGAAAATCTCCTTTTTTTATTTGAGGTTTTACCCCATTGAAAGGCATTTTATCATATTCTTTATGTCTTGTTAATATAATTTTTTCATGTTCTTACATCTATCCTATTTTTGAAATTGAGTACAACGAATTTTGTGCAAATTTTAATAATATTATTTGTTTTTTTGTGCATTTTGTTTTAATTAAATGTAACCCAATGTTATATTTATAACCTTTTTCTGTCAGCAAACGACACAAAAGAGCCCGGTGAAAACCGGGCTCTTTTGTTTGAAACTTGAAAGCGTCAGGTC